>JAFZSD010000057.1 GCA_017619535.1 Oscillospiraceae bacterium
CCTACATGAACGACGACGAGATCGCCACGTACAATTACATTTACAACAAGTCCGGCAAGGAAGCCGCCGACGAGTTCCTTAATTTCATACAGGAGGATCTCAACAGGAGACAGGCGCAGGCTACTGTTGCGAGCATGAACGGCGTAGAGAAGATGCTATATTCCATTCCCGCCGGCCTCGACCAGGCGGTTTCCGGTTGGAGGCAGAACTTCCACAGAGAAGCGCTGCCCATGTCCGTAATTCAGTTTGCGAGCCATGAGGCCCAGCATGAAGTAAGTCAGTTCGGCCTGAGCGACGAAGACAAAGAGCGGAATTGGGAGCTCGACAAGGCGCTGTTTGACGGGACTATAACCCAAGAGGAACATGACAAACAGTACAAGACAAGCGTCTGGGGCAAGCTCGCGTCCGGCGCCTACGGACTCGGCACCGTAATAGCAAACATGGCGCCGTCCATAATGGTGAGCTACGTCACGGGCGGCCTCCTTGGTGCTGCCGTAGGAGGCGGTACGCTCAGTGCAGAAGCAGCTTCTGCGATTGCTCGGGCGACCGGCGCCCTTTCACTCGGTTCGTCTGCCGGCGGCAACGCCTACAACATGAAGATGAAAGAGGGCTGGTCACCGGATCAGGCACATACCTATGCTACGCTTGTCGCCGCTTCCGAGAGTGTGCTTCAATATCTTCTCGGCGGTATTTCCAAGATCGGCGGCGGCGGGACGAAACTGGTGGATAAGGCAGTCGATAAGATCCTTGTTCAGGTGGCCAAGATCGACAGTGCTTTCGCACGCGCAGCTCTGGAATTTGGCACGAGACTATTTATAGGCAGAGGCGTACCGGAAGCAGTTGAAGAATCGCTGCAGGAAGTTCTGGAGCCGGTTTTCGCACACTTCATCCACGGTGACGAGGTGCACATCGATGCCGGCAATGTGGCCTATGCCGGCCTTATGGGTTTCCTGTCCGCTATACTTCTTGAGGGCGGCGAAGTATACAGCGAGGTCACGGCACCGCGTGGACTGTCCACGGTGGATCTCAAAAACAACATACAGGGATACCTTGGCGCGGACGGTATCGATTACTTCGCAGACTGCACCGATGAGGCGTCGGTTAAAGCCAGGTGGCGCGAGCTTAGCAAGCAGTATCATCCGGATGCCGGCGGCAACGCGGATGTATTCGCTACGATCAGCAACCAGCATGATATCCAGGAAGCGTTCTACAAGGGATTTTCAAAAGGCGCCTCAACGGAAACCGTTTACACCGGCGGCCCGGCAGAGGAGACCGACGTCAACAAGGTGGACCTGCAGACTGCTGCCGAAGTCGAACAGACAGAAAACGCCGGCCCTGAAACGGGAGCGGCTGAAAGCGCTGCGCCGGAGGGCAGGATCGACCTCAAGACATACGAGCAGGAGCAGGCAGAAAAAGAAAACGCCGCCTCCGGAGCGGAGACGGTCACAGGAAACACAAGGCTTACCGAGGCGGACCTTGCTGGATATATGAGCGCAGGGGATCGACAGCATGTCCGAAACCTAAAGGAAAGACAGCTTCTCGCTGGAATATCACCCATTCTAATTGGAAACGAAGATATTCAGGATTTTATAAAAAAGAGCGTATCCGGGGAGATTAGGGACGACATAAGAGGCTATGGCAAGGTCGGAGCGCCTTTAGCTGAAGCAATCTCTGAAGCAGATCTTAAGATCAACCCGGTAAAAGCCAACGGTAACGGTCTGAACGTACAGGATTACTATCTGGAACTGGAGGCTAATCATCTGGCGCACCTGAAGGATCATATCGAGGAGGATGCCGACGGAAGAAATGTTCCGATGACGCCCGAGCAAGTGCTCCGCATACCCGAGTATATTGACAACGCGACCGACGTTCTCAGCGTTATGCGCCACAGGGACGGCGGCATTCACATACAGCTGGGGACGAAGATCAATGGGTACTCAGTAGTGCTCGAACTTGTGTCAAAGGGGAGACGCTCACTACACCCCACCTCGGCATGGACTATGAGCACAGAGGATTATGAAGCCCGATTCAAAAACAAAAAAACCACCTCGGTTAATACATCCCACGCACACGAAGTTGCGCAAATGGATATAAGCCAAGGCGGTTTTCCCGGCACCGCTCCGGAGGCGGCGCCTGACGTCGCTAATAATATACCACAAAGTGGCGGCGGCGTCAATACAGTATATGCAAATGGCCGCGGGAATATACAGGAAAACGCGCCGGAGCGGATAAACCTGCAGACGTATGGGCAGACCGTGCAGGCGCGAAACGAACAGAACGGAGGAATCGTAAATGGCGAACAGAGATCCGCACAAGCTCAGGCTGCCGACGGCGGAGCAGGCGCAGCGCGTCCCGATGCCGTGGGAGCGCAAGGTGATGTATACGGTAGAGGACGAGGAGGGGAACCTGATAACGCTGGGCGAGCGGGAGCTGGAGGCGTACGCGAAGAGACAGGCAGAATCAGCGGAAAGGACAAAGAGCACAGAGAACTGATCCTGCAGCGCACCCGCGCCGTCGCGGATCAGCCCAACACGAGCGCGGAGGAGCTGGGTGTTCGCGGCGGGACCGCGGATCAGGCGCTGCGCATTTTGCCTGAGAGCGCATGGGACGACGAGATCGTAAAAGCGGAAGAGCTTGCCCGCGCAAACGGCATTAAGGATTTTAAGGTCGTGCTGGGGCGGCTCGCCGTGACCACCAAGGCGGGACCTGTCGCCGTAGATGACGTTATAGACGCCGCTGCGGGGACGCTCACCGTGCGCGGTGACAGCGCCACACGCAGCGTCACCGAGATCGTCGAGCACGCGCTGTGCCATAAGCAGGCAACGCAGACACGCGTCCGGGCATTTATGGATTCCGTTAAGGAGCGGTATAAAGAGAGCGCCTGGGGCGCGATGTATGAAAAGTACCTTATCAAGTGGGCAGAACTCACCGACGACTACGCCGGTATGACCGACAGCGAGATCGAGCTCTACGTCTGGGAAGAGATCCTCGGCGACGCATACGCAAAGGTCAACAACTACGGCCAGCGGGCGAGCGTCTACAACAGAGAGGCGCTGGCCGCGATGGACGGCGCCGTGCGCACTGCCGAGCAGCCTGCTATAGCAGATGCTATAACAGAGGGCAGGACGGCCGAAGTGCCGGAGGCCAGAGGCCCGCCGAGGCAGAAGTACGCGCTCAATCAGGATTTTGGATCTGATTTTCATGAATGGATAAAGAATAAAACACCGGAGCAAAGAGCGATAGACGGCGGAAGATTCTTTGTTGGAACAACTTCTGAAAAGCTGAGAGCTGCAGGTGTCGACGACTATGATATATATTGGGGAAAGTCTAAAATTGCTAAAATAATGCAAAATGCAGAAATGACAGACAATGTTATTCTGCAAGTACCCAATGTAATTGAGAATCCTATCATAGTCATGGATTCACTTACAGTGGACGGCAGTATCGTCATGTTTGGAGATGTAAAAACGCAGAGCGGGAAGCCGGTTATGGTTTCTATGCTATTACATCCGGAAACAAAAACAGGCGAGGTGCTTGACTACGGTGTAGTAACAAGCGCGTATGGACGCAGGGTAAATAATACCAAAGGCCTTATTGAACGGTCAAACATACGATGGGTAGATCCAGACAAAAAAAGAACCAGCGCGTGGTCGAAGGCACTCGGGCTACAGTTGCCGTCAGCATCAACCACTGCTGATTCTGATATAAGTATAACCGTTGACTCGGGAAAAAGCAATAGTAAGTTTTCTACAATCGATGAAGAGCGTGCTGAAACTCCGGAGACGAGGCTCCCCGGCGTGAAAAAGAATGAGACGACGGACAACATCGGCACGTTCGATAAAAAGAACCCGAAGTACCGTTATGCCGTATCCGATGAGACGGAAGAGACGGAGCGGAAGGCAAAGCCGAAGCCGTCCACGGAGAGCAGACCGATCATATCAAAGTCTGATCTCCGGAAGGAGATGCTCGGGATATTCAGCATACCGGACGGCATGCGGGCGGAGATGGGCGCGCTCGTCGACGAGTACGCCGACAGGATGCTCTCGTCCGGAAAGCTCACACAGCGCGACTTTGACAGCCTTCTCAACAGGATGTACGCGAACGGCATCGTCGACGCGGAGGCGCTGCCCTACGCGGCGGACGCGCGGCGGGCGGTCGTCAACCGGAGGATATATATTCCGGAGCGCATAAAGCCGGAGTTCGGCGACGACTGGAACGACTTCCGCAAGCGGGCGTTCGCGGCCGGCATATACCTCACCGCGGATC
>JAFZSD010000058.1 GCA_017619535.1 Oscillospiraceae bacterium
GTTCATAAGGAAACTCGGGGAGAAGCACAGGGCGCTGTCCTGGATCCTGGCGGCGGTGCCGGTGCTGGTCATAGCCCTGTTCGCGTTCACGGGGAACGCCCCCGCCGCGGTCGTGGCCATGCTGCATCTGGCAGTTGTATTCCTGTTCTTCGATCTGGCGGCTTTTATAAGACGGAAGATGACCGGAAAGGAGACTTCTCCGAACGAGAGGGGCATCGCCGCCGTACTGTTCACGGTCATAATCCTGGGGGTCGGATGGTTCGCCGCCCACCACGTCTTCGAGACCTACTACGGATTCAGCACGGACAAAGCGGTAGACAGGAACATCCGCATCGTGGAGATAGCCGACGCCCATCTTGGCGAAACGCTGGACAGCGAGAAGTTTGCCCGGCAGATGGAGCGCGTACAGGAGAAGAAGCCCGACGCTGTGGTCGTGGTCGGGGATTTCGTGGACGACGACAGCAGCTTCGAGGATCTAAAGAGGGCCTGCCGCGCCCTCGGAGAGCTGGATACGACATACGGCGTGTTCTACGTCTACGGCAATCACGACAACGGTTATTTCAGATACCGGGACTTCACGCCGGAACAGCTCCGGAGCGAGCTGACGAAGAACAGAGTCACGATCCTCGAGGATGAGAGCGTAATCATAGGAGACGGCTACTGCATCATCGGCAGACGGGACCGTTCGTCCGGAGACCGCATGTCCATGGACGAACTGATGAAAGATACGGACAGGTCGCTCTACACCATAGTCCTGGACCACCAGCCCAACGATTACGACAGCGAGGCCGCCGCGGGCGCGGACCTGGTCCTCTCCGGGCATACCCACGGCGGGCACGTGTTCCCGGCGGGGCAGATAGGAATGCTGTTCGGAGCCAACGACTGCCTCTACGGCACGCAGGTCAGGGGAGACACGACGTTCGTCGTAACGTCCGGGATATCCGGATGGGGGATACCCTTCAAGACCGGGGCGATATCTGAATTCGTGGTGATAGATATAACGGGCCCAAGGTGAGCGGAAGAGTTCTCCGGGACCGCAGATAACGCCCAATCTGGACAGGCTCGGAGAAGAATAGTGAAAAAATAGTGTAAAAATAGTGAAAGAATAGTGAAATTTTCTCGGGAAAACGCCTCTTTGGATATAGCAGGAGATATCAGGAGGAGACTTCCGACGGAAAAAGGAACGGTCTCCGGCGCTGCGCCGGAGACCGTATTCCGCAGTATGACGCGTGGAATACTTCAGAGGACCTTTGCAAGGAACTGCTGCAGGCGTTCGCTCTTGGGGTTCGCGAAGAGCTCCGACGGGGTGTTCTCTTCGACTATCTTTCCGTAGTCCATGAAGATGACCCGGTCGCCCACCTCGCGGGCAAAGCCCATCTCGTGGGTGACGACAGCCATCGTCATGCCCTCCGCGGCGAGCTGCTTCATGACGTCCAGGACTTCGCCGACCATCTCGGGGTCGAGGGCGCTGGTGGGCTCGTCGAAGAGCATGACCTCCGGATCCATGCACAGCGCGCGCACGATGGCTATGCGCTGTTTCTGACCGCCGGAGAGCTGGTTCGGATATGCCTTCGCGCGGTCCTCGAGACCTACGCGCTTCAGAAGTTCCATGGCCTGTGCCTCGGCGTCGGCCTTGCTCTTTCCGAGGAGCCTCGTCGGGGCTATGGTCATGTTCTTGAGTATCGTCATGTGGGGGAACAGGTTGAAGTGCTGGAACACCATGCCCATCTTCTGGCGGTGGAGGTTTATGTTGCACTTCGGGTCGGTTATGTCCGTGCCCTCGAAGTAGATCGTGCCGCCGGTCGGTTTCTCCAGCAGGTTGAGGCAGCGCAGGAAGGTGGACTTGCCGCTCCCGGAAGGGCCGATGATGACGACCACTTCGCCGCGGCCGATCTCGGCGTCGACTCCGTCCAGCGCCTTGATCTCGCCGCCGTTGTAGTATTTCTTCACGCCTTCGGCGCGGATGATGATGTCATCTTTCACTGCTGCGGAGCCTCCTTTCCAGTTTCCCGAGGAGCCAGGTCAGCACCATGACGAAAGCCAGGTATACGATCGCGACAGCCAGCAGGGGATAGAGGTATTCATAGGTGTTGCCGCCTATCGTGTTGCCCGCATAGGTAAGATCGGCCAGTCCGATGTAACCTACGACGGCGGTCTCCTTGAGCAGGACGATGAATTCGTTCACCAGCGCCGGGAGCACGTTCTTGAAGGCCTGGGGGAGTATGATGTGCCGCATCGTGGGCACATAGCCGAAGCCGAGGCTGCGGCCTGCCTCCGTCTGGCCTCTGTCGATGGACATTATGCCGCCTCTTATGATCTCGGCCACGTATGCTCCGGAGTTTATGCCGAAGGAGAGGCATCCGACCAGGATCTTGTTGCGGCTCGAGGCGAAGATTACGAAGAACATGATCATGATCTGCACCACGACAGGAGTGCCGCGGATGACGGTCAGATATATCTTGGATATGGCGTTGGCGATCCCGAGGATGACTTTCCCCGAGCCATGCATCTCCGTATGCTGCTCGTCCCATGTGAAACGGATCAGGGATACGACGACGCCCAGCACAAGTCCGATCAGAAGAGCGAAGAACGTGAGTATGAGCGTGTTCTTCAGGCCTTTGAGCAGCATCATGTACCGGTCGTCGTATACGAAGCACTTGAAGAGCTTGTACAGCAGCGTATTCAGCCATTCCGGCCCTTCTAGTATCCAGGAGGGGGCGGAGGCCAGCCACTGTTCCATTACTTTGCTCATAGAGTTTTCCTCCAGTTAGATGCAAATAAGGGGCGGTGGTATCCGCCCCTTATCGATCGGTCAAGCGATCAGTCCGCGGAGATGTACTTGTCGACGATCTTCTGGACGGTGCCGTCGGCGATGAGCTCCTTGAGAGCGTTGTTGACGGCGTCGTAGAGTTCCTTATTGTCCTTGCTCATGGCGCCGGCGTACATCTCTTCGACGTACTCGGTGTCGAGAATCTTAAGTCCGCCGACTTCCTGCACGAAAGCCTTGGCAGGCTCGTTGTCGATGACGACGCAGTCGACCTTGCCGCTCACGAGAGCCTGAACGGCGTCGGCGCCCTTGCTGTAGCGGTCGATGGTGGCGAGACCGGCATCCTCAAGATCCCAGGTGGTGTAGAGGTCGCCGGTGGTGTTTCTCTGAACGCCGATGATGTAGTTCGCGCCCTCCGCGAACAGGTCGTCGGCGGAGGTGATCTCGCTGCCCTCGGCGACGATGATGACCTGCACGCCGGTGGCGTAGGATTCGGTGAAGTCGACGGATTCCTTGCGCTCGTCGGTGACGGTCATGCCCGCCATGCCGATGTCGGCCTTGCCGCCCTTGACGGCCTCGATGATGGAGTCAAACTCCATGTCGTCGATGACGAGTTCGAGCCCGAGCTTTTCGGCGATCTTGCCGGCGATCTCGGCGTCGATGCCGACTATCTTGTCGCCTTCGTAGAACTCATAGGGAGGGAACTGGGCGTTAGTGCCCATGGTGAGCTTGCCTTTCTCAACGGTCTTGAGGCCGCTGCCGGAGGACGAGCCGCCGCACGCGCAGAGGCAGAAGACAAGAGCGAGAGCGAGAACGAGAGTGATTATCTTTACAGCTTTTTTCATTTCGGATTCCTCTTATTTGAATTGGATTTGACCCTTCGGATCATTGTTTATGCCTCAGAATACTACATCAAAATGAATATTGCAAGAATATATTCGTGTATATTTCCAAAAAAATGCATA
>JAFZSD010000059.1 GCA_017619535.1 Oscillospiraceae bacterium
CTAAGGAAGGCGACGCCCAGTACAGCTACAGCTTCACCGGCTGGAATCCGACGATCGCAGAAGTAACCGGCAACGCAACTTATACCGCACAGTTTGAGCAGATCGTCAACGAGTACACGATCACTCCTCCGGAGGCAACCAATGGTATCGCTACAGTGGATAAAGAGACCGCTGCAGTCGGAGAGACAGTCACTGTAACCGCAACTCCGGACGATGGCTACGAGCTCGATAAGATCACATACACCACGGCGGACGGCGAGACAGTGGATATCACTGAAACCGCGAGCTTTGAGATGCCGGCATCCAACGTCACTGTGAATGTGACCTTTAAGGAGAAAGCCAATTCAGGAGGCAACGGTGGCAATGGTGGCAGCACCTCGACACCACACGACGTTGTCATTGAGAATCCCGAGAACGGCACCGCGACCGCGAGCAGGGACGAGGCGGTTGAAAACGCCATCGTTACTATTACGGTCACTCCGGACGAAGGCTATGAGGTCGATGATGTCACGATAACAGACGCGTCCGGCAACGAGCTTACCGTCAAGGACAACGGCGACGGCACCTACAGCTTTGTGATGCCTGACAGCAAGGTCAACGTAAATGTGACATTCAAGGAATCCAGCAGCAGCGAGCCGGTCGAGGAAGACTGCCCGTCTGCACAGTTCACAGACTTTGATCCTGACGCCTGGTATCACCAGTACGTTGACTACGCAGTGGCGAACGGACTCATGAAGGGCATGTCCCCGACAACGTTCGAACCCGGCACCGCAACGACGAGAGCGATGATCGTTACGATGCTCTGGCGTCTTGAAGGAGAGCCTGTAGTCAACGCCACGAATCCGTTCGATGATGTTAAGGATGGTGTCTGGTACACCGACGCTATCATCTGGGCTGCGGACAACGGTATAGTCGAAGGCTACGGCAACGGCAAGTTCGGCCCGACGGACGATATCACGCGCGAACAGCTCGCCACGATAATGTACAGGTACGCGAAGTACAAGGGCTACGACGTGAGCGAGGCGGCTGACTTGAGCAAGTACACCGACGCGGACGAGATAAGCTCCTGGGCGCTCGATGCGATCAAGTGGGCGAATGCTGAAGGGCTTGTGAACGGCCGAAGCGAGACGACGATCGTACCGCAGGGCAAGGCTAACCGAGCTGAGACGGCGGCGATCTTCATGAGATTCATCGAGAACGTAGCGAAGAAAGCGTAACGTCTGATACTTAAAGCAAAATAGTAAAACGATCCCCCTGTGAGAGGCGGCTTGCCGATCACAGGGGGATCGTTTGTTATTTACGGAGGATGGTGCTGGACAGTACGGCGTCAAATCTTGTCAAACGACATCAAAATACGTAAAAAATCTTAATAATCACTTGAAATAAGCGCAAGGTTGGTTTATACTCTATATACCTATAAATATTGTTTCTGATAGGAGGAAACAAAATGAAGAAGAGACTGAAAGTATTGCTGAGCCTGCTGCTGGTTCTCGCCATGTGCGTGAGCCTGCTTCCCGGTATAGCGCTGGCTGAGGATGATGAGACGCCGACAGAGCCGGCCATTCCGGTAGTTGGCAAGAATGTCGTTGCAAACACAGACAGTAACGGCGATCCTAACGGTACTTATACAATCACCCTGCAGATAACCGGTGATGCAGATCCCGTAAGTCAGGGCAAGACGGGTAACGTTAACGTCATTATCGTGTACGACATATCCCAGAGTATGACAACATTAGTCAGTGATGATGATCCCACTACAACTGACTACAGCCGTGCCGACTATGCCGAGGATGTGGTATATAACTTCATTGCCAAACTGAAGACATATCAGGATGAAGCTAATCCCAACAACGTTGAGGTCGCTCTGGTCACTTTTGGCCCGAACGCCTCTATTGCACAGACTTGGACTACCGACTTAACTAATGGAACTGATGGCATCAATCGCTTCTTTGACCAGGACGTGGATGGAACCGTCACCAGTACCCACAATTATGGCAGCAACTATGGTACCAACTGGAACTGGGCGCTGGAGCGGGCAAATAGCCTCCTTACGACATTGAACAATAGAGAAGACAAGGATCCGACTTTCGTGATTCTTGTCACAGACGGCGTTTGCACGAAAAGTATCACGCAAAACGGTCAGGGCGATGCGCCCACTGGCAATCCCTGGACCTACTATCGCCAGTATCTCACTCCCGCTCTTACTCAAGCCAGCAGCATCGAGGGCCGCGATAATACTACACTGTATGGCATTTATGCCTATGGTACGGAAGCCGACCTTCTCGATGACCTGGTTTACTATGCAAACAACGAATCGCATAGAACAAAGGAATACAATGGTACAGAATTATCCCTGACCGAAGTACCTAACAACAACACCGATGCCAACAACTATAACTTCGGCGCTACTGATCCTACTGATAATTATTTCAACGCAGGTAGCACTGATCAATTGAACGCTGCCATCGATTCCATATTTGAAGATGTCATCGCTATGATTGGTATCGCGAACTCTAGCATGGATGATGAAGTCAGCATTAAGGATCCTGAAACCGGTATGGCGATTATGGATCTGGTTACGGTGATTCCCAACACCTTTAAGTATTACCGAGCTGGCGGCAAGAACGCTGACAATACAGAAAAGTACGACCATAATGCCAACGGCGGCTTGGGCGTAGAATGGGAGAATCCCCCTGAAGACAGCCAGGCAAAGGATAATAACGGCTCGGTCGTGTGGAATATTGCCGGTGTGCTGGAAGATGATGTGGTCTATTCGCTCACATTTGAGTGTGCCACCAGCCAGGATGCCCTTGACCTTGTTGCAGAGCTGAAGAACGGCACAAAAACAATTGCTGATCTGCCCGAGGATTTACAGGACTATGTCTTTGATGACGGAGAGGGCAACTACTCCATAAAGACCAACGGCGACCTTACGGTCACTTACGAGGACACCCGTTTCCCCGATGCAGAGATTGAGCCGTATAAGCCGGACTTGAATATTAAACCCGTTCCTCTTGAAGCTACGCAGATTACTATTGAGAAAACCTGGGTTGGCCAGTATCAGGAGGAAGAGGAAGCCCCGAAGATTACTATCGGCATTAAGAGCGACGACCCTGAAGCTTCGGAAGATTCCTTTGAACTGGCCTTTGCATCAGGAACACACACCGGTCAAAGATATATTTCCACTGGCGTAATGACAGTTGACGGGGCAGGCAACGTTACTACAGCCGTTACCGGACACGACTTTGAGCTTACAGAGAAGGTTGAAGGTTCCAACCTCTCCTACCACTGGGAGCTCCATGCCGAAACCATGCACCCAATGCTGAAAAACGGTAGCATTGTAATGCTTGTCAAGGTTAAAGACGAGACAGAGGTTCCAGAGGGAGTCAGTACGACTAAGACCGTTACGAAGAATGGTGTTGCTTACTACCAGATTGGCACGAGTTTCTATAAAGAATCCAGTAGTAGTGCATCTCTTACCGCTACTAACTACCGACGTTCCACCCTGAACCTTAAGAAGGTAGTTAACGGGGAAGCTCCTAAGGGCGACGAATTCACTTTCTCAATGAAGCTCACTGCTCCGAGTACCGCTTCAGATGAAGATAAGGAATTCTGGTTTGCCGTTCAGGACGAAGAAGGAGAGTACATCCCCGGCGGTGAACTCACTGTCACTGGCGCTACCCGTGAGACCAAGACGCTGAAGAGCAATAATCCCAAGCTGACGAAAATACCGGTATATGATAGCGAAAAAGGCACCTACACATATACTTATGACGGGAAAGAATACACCGTTGACGCTGCCGATGGCGGTACGCCAACCACTGAAACAGTTGATGAACAGACAATAACAATTTGGTCGTACTACACCGATTATTACTACTTCGCCAGTGACGCTTCTGTAACAGTCGGTATGCAGGACGGCTGGAACCTCCGTTTCACCAACGTGCTGACCGGTACCACATATGAGTTCGAGGAGACAGTGCTTCCCGACCTCTATGCACTGGTTGCAAAAGATCCGATCACGCTTTCACGGGATGAAGACGGTACTGATGTGATCTATCCCGCAACTGAAGCCGACGATGACAATGACGAGACGGATCCTCCCGCTGATATGCCTACCGTTACCGGTGCTAAGATCTCTGGCAAGGTTACCGAACTCAACAAGGATTATCAGGTGACCTACACCAATGAGTACAATGCCTCCACTGTTGTTGTTGTAAAGACTTTCGGCGGTATCATCACGGGGGATAAGGTTCCCACCGGCTTCACCGCAACTGTTACCTATGATGCAACAGATGCCTTTACTGGTGAGACTCCTCCATCCAGTGTCACTCTGTCAATCCCCGCTCAGGCAGCGGATGACCAGACCGGCGGAGAGACTGGCGGCAACCAACAGCCTGCCGAAAGTGTGAACCGCGAAGGCGGCGACACGACTACTACCGATGCCATTGTACCGGAAATCACCAACAATGGTCTGACATACACCTGGACTATCGATCGTGTGCCTGTGGGCCTTAATGTTACGGTTACAGAGTCTGGTACCGATGTTGACGGCTTGGCCCTTATTCCGGCTGATGACGCGACGAATCCTTCAGTCATCACGGCTACCACTAAGGGCGAAGGCGACTTAGCTGATACGCCTACTGAAAAGGGAAAGACAACGACCCTCAACCTCAAGAACAACTACAAAGAAGCCACCGGCTTCATCACGATCACGAAGAAGGTCCCTGTTCTTGACAGCATCAGTGGAACGATGAACAGAGCTGGGTTCAGCTTTACGGTTAAGGATGCTTCTGGAAAAGTAGTGAATAATGCTCAGCAGGAATTCACTGTTGACACGGCTAGGCCTGTTGACGGTTATTGGATAGTTACGACAGACCCCATAGAGGTTCCTGTTGGCACTTACACCGTGACCGAAAATGAGTTTGCTCTTACCGGCGTCATGGCCGACTACACGTTGACCACAGAGTATGCCCCCGTTGCAACAACTGCTACCGACGACACCGGCGATGACCAGACTGGCAACAACACGAATTTGAATGATAATAGCAACGGTAACGGCACAGAAGTCGACAACAGCACCACCGATGAAGCTCCGACATGCGCAACGGTCACTGTGACTATTGAAGACACAGCGGATCAGCCCAAAGAAGTCACTGTTACCAACACCTTTGCTCCGAAGCCCGGCGAAATCACTGTTGTCAAGGAGTTCACCGGCGACATCACTAAGGATAAAGTCCCCACTGGTCTCACGATCACCGTTGAAGGTCAGGGTACCGATGGCAAGACCTATACGCTCAAGACTACCGAAGAAACCAATAATGAAGATGATCCGAACGCCGGTTCCGGCGCGGCCGCTGAAACCGATGATATCAAACTCACGGTTTCTGAAGATGGCCTTACCTACACCTGGGTCATCAGCAACGTTCCTGTCGACGATTACGAGATCACCGAGTCCGGCGAGAGGGTTGAAGGCTACAACGTAAAGACCACGTATAAGCCCGTGAAACCTGTCGAGGAAACAGAGGAACAGATAGTTTCCAACGATAAGCGCGATGCGACAGATGGTAGTGAAAACACTGAAGCAGCCAAATCTGCGTATGTTACGATCAAAGCGAACGGCAAAGAGACTGCGACCATCACCAACGAATACACCGTTATCCCCGGCACCCTGAAGGTTATCAAGATCTTCGCGGGCGACGACTTTACCAAGGACAATGTTCCCAAAGGTCTGACGATCACCGCTAAGGGTGAGAATACCGGCAAGACCTACACGTTCAAAACGACGGATACGGAAGGACTTGAAGTATCTGAAGATGGTCTGACCTATACCTGGACAAATGATAAAGTTGCTCCCGACACCTATACTGTCAAAGAGTCCGGCGAGACTGTCAGCGGTTTCACTGTAGAGACCGAGTATGAACCGCAGGAAGAAGAGGACCTGGAGGCACAGGAGCAGGGCTATGAGGAAGCCGCAGCAGAGAACGATGACGACGAAGAAGAGGAAATGAAGGCTAAGACCGAGTCCGAGACCGAAGAGAAGCCCGCATATGCCAGAGTGATTGTTGAGGCTGAGAAAGAAAAGACAGCGACCATCACCAATACATACACTAAGAAAGAGTCTACGCCTTCAAATCCGCCCGAGCTCAACTATGTAGATCACTATGGTTACATGGTAGGCTATCCTGACGGAACTGTCCGACCGGCCGGCAACATCACGAGAGCTGAGGTCGCTACGATCTTCTTCCGCCTCCTCACTGATGAGAGCAGAAAAGAACTCTGGTGCACAGAGAATGACTTCTCCGATGTCAGCAGCGATCAGTGGTTCAACAACGCGGTGTCCACGCTGGCCAACGCCGGCATCCTGTCCGGTTATCCCGACGGCACGTTCAAGCCTGGCAACAACATAACAAGAGCTGAGCTTGCGACGATAGTGGCAAGATTCCTTCAGGATCGTATCAGCGCAGGCGTAGAGGTCAACCTGAGCGATATCTCCGGCCACTGGGCTGAAGGCTTCATCATTCAAGTTGCTGAGAACGGAATCATTACCGGTTATCCGGACGGTACGTTCAAACCAGATCAGGCTATCACTAGAGCCGAGACTGTGACGATGGTCAACCGTCTGCTCCAGAGAAAGCCGGATAAGGATCACCTCCTTGATGATATGATCGTATGGCCGGATAACCAGGATACCGAGACCTGGTTCTATGCAGCCATTCAGGAAGCTACCAACAGCCACAGTTATTACCTCAGCAACTACTTTGAATGTGAAGTCTGGTTTGATCTCCTTGAGATGAGAGACTGGGCAGCTCTTGAGAAAGAGTGGGCTGACTGGAATTCCGGCACACAGATCCCCGGCGACCCAATGCCGAATGCTCCTCAGCTCAACCCGTAACTAATTAACAGAACCATTAACGGAGCAGGGATCAGACGCTTGTCTGATCCCTGCGTTTTTACAGCGATTTTCATTTTACAGTTGCCTGTTTGATAAAACGATAGTATAATCACATCGGATAATGCTGCAAAGGCAGCGATTTGAAAGGAGATACGACCATGGGACTTAAGGACAAGATGGACGAGGTCCTTGAGAAGACCGACATCGACGATAAGATCAAGGCGAAGGTCGCAGAACTCAAGGATAAGACCGACATTGACGACAAGATCAAGGCCAAAGTGAACGAGGTCCTCGACAAGACCGATATCGACGAAAAGATCAAAGCCAAGGTCGACGAGATCAAAGACAAGTTTACTAAGGAAAAAGAGGAATAAGCACGTTAACGCCAGCGTATAAGGCCTCCGGACATCTCGTTCGGAGGCCTTGCTAATGTCCATATGAATTATAGGTTTACATAAAACTACGATTATATTGACATATCCGGACTATTAAACTAGAATCAGAGTATCAGAAAAGAAACAGGTGAACATGTTTGAGGAAGCTCTTCGCAGTTGATAAGTCGTTTTTCCGGCTTCTCTTTACTATCTCAATACCGATATCACTGCAGGGCCTCATAACTTTTGTCGTGCAGCTCATAGATACGATGATGCTGGGACATTTCGGGGAGACGACGATCTCGGCGGCAGCGCTGGCAACGTCGTTTTTTACTATAACGCACTGTACGTGTCTCGGTCTCAGCAACGGCTGCGTCGTAATAACCTCACAGTACTGGGGAAAGCGCGAGCTCGGACCCATACGGGCGATGACGTCCATCTGCCTCAAGATAGCTGTGGCGCTAATGGCGTTCTATGCTGTAGTGACATACTTTTTCCCGGCACAGATCATGGCACTCTACACCTCAGATCCTGACGTTATTGCAGAGGGTGTAAAGTACCTCCGTATTCTTGCTTTTACGTTTATCCTTGACGGTATCACGGTTTCCAGTACAGCTATACTTCGCAGCTTCGGGAACGTTAGGGTCGCGCTGATATCAGGTATAATAGCGTGTCTGGTTAACTGCTTCTGCAACTGGGTGTTCATCTTCGGCAAGATAGGCGCGCCCGCTATGTACATCTCCGGCGCAGCGCTCGGCACTCTCATAGCACGTATCTGCGAGTTCGCAATAGTCTTTGGTTATCTTATTTTCAGAGACAAGGTCATCTCTTTCAGGCTGCACCATCTGCGCGGTTTCAACCGTGAGATATTCAGGAAGTATCTGAAGGTGGGCCTGCCCGTGCTGTTCAGCGACCTGCTCATGATAATCGGTGCAAATCTCATCACGGTCATCATCGGACATACGGGCAGGATGTTCACCGCAGCCAACAGTATCGCCTCACAGATAGGCAATATCATATTCACGCTGTTCATGGGCATCTCGGCTGCCGGCGCCGTTATCATCGGAAATTCGATAGGCGAGGGCAGTTACCGGAAGGCTTACGATCAGGGCAAAGCGCTCATAGGCGTCTGCGTTATCTTCAGCCTTATCGGAGGACTAATACTGTATCTTGTGCGCATACCGATCATAGACATTTTCAAGGTCACGGATACGACGAAGGTATACGCGGCGCAGATAATCACGGTCATCGCTGCGATGCTGGTCGTACAGCTCGGAGATAACCTGCTGACGAAGGGCATCCTCCGCGGCGGAGGCGACACGCGGTTCCTCATTGTCGGCGATACGGTCTTTACGTATTTTGTTTCAGTGCCGCTCGGGTATCTCGCGGCGTTCAAATGGGGTTTTCCGATCTGGCTGACCTATTTCATGCTGCGGACGGACATGATATGCAAGTTCATTCTCTGCATCTGGCGGTTCGTTTCCAAGAAGTGGATACGGGATACTACTAAGAGCGAGATAAAGCAGGAGACGATCTGAATCTGCTCCTGAAGAACGGGGAAGCGCTTAGATACGGCGACCTGAGCCCCTGAATTCAGGAGTACCTGCCAAGTTAACATAATACAAACAAGCGCCCCTGCAGGCTGTGACATGATCACGATGCCTACAGGGGCGCTTCTCTTAATAAGATTAATGGGTTATATGACTTTATCCGGCTGAGGTTTCAGACATTCGATGAAGCCGGGGATCTGGGGGTTCGTATTGAGTTTGTTCCATACAAGATCGAACGTCTTGGGAGCAAGTTCTTTCAGTTTTACAAAACTCGTGTGCGGACAGTTGGACATCATGTGGTTAATATTGCACACCCCGATGCCCTCGCCGAGCTCGATGAGGATCTCCTGTTCGCGGATATCGCTCACGTACCTGATCTTAGGTATGACGCCCTGCTTTTTGCACTCGCTCACCCACATGGGTTCTGAAGTGCGTGACTGGGAGTCGCCGTGTTTGACGACAAGGAGAGTCTCGTTGAGGAAAAGAGATATGGACAGATTGCTCTGGTACGCGTATTTGGATGTGGAAGGTATTATGAGATATGTCTCATATTTGTAAAGAGGGATATTGCGCTGGTTTTCAAAGCGAACGGAACCCGAGGGTAGTTCGGCAAAGTCTATATCCATGGAGATGAGCTTGTTCCGGATCTCGCTGTAGTCGAGACGTTCGAATACAATCTCCACACCCGGATTGCGGTGCGTCATCTCGAAGACGGCATCTCGGATTATCTCGTTCATCATCTGTCCGTCAAGGAGCGCGATCCGAATCAGGCCCTTCTGGGAACGCGAAGCGTATTCCGCATCTTTAAGGACATCGGAGTAACTGCTGGAGACTTTTGAGAAGAAATCGTACATGGTGCGTCCGGCGTCAGTTATGTTGACGCTGTTGTTGCCCCGTATAAAGAGCTTGAATCCCCATTCCTTCTCAAGCTCGTTTATATTCCGGCTCACGGACGACTGCGACAGGAACAGCAGTTCCGCCGCACGGCTGAAGCTTCCGGATCTTGCGACTGTCAGAAATGAACGTATCTGGATATCCGTCATGTGACAACACCTTCCGTTTTCATGATCATTCCGCCTGCCGGCGGATCTCTGAGATAATGCTTGAAAGCCCGCTTCGGCGGGTGGGGGAGAGCAGATCGGAGACTCCGGCCCGCTCGAATACGAACAGTTCCCCGGAAAGAAACTCGCCGGCGGTCGCGCCGTTTATGCATTCCCGGAGGATGTACAGCAGCCCGCGGACGATCAGCGTATCGCTGTAGGCTGTGAGTTCGAGCGTTCCGTCTGAACGTGCCAGATCCAGCCAGACCTGCGACTGGCAGCCCTTTACGAGTCGGTCGTCTGTCATGAACGAAACGTCGGGCTGCTCCAGCATCCCGCCCAAGGCGATGAGAACGGTGTACCTGTCCAGGTCGTCGTATGCGTCGGCAAAAAGGGCGAGGACCTCGTTCTGACGTTCTATAAACGATCTCGGCTTATCGGTCATGGCTTTCCTCCGGCAGCGCGGTCGAGTATACTTAGAGCCCTGTCAAAAGCCGTAACGGCAGCCTCAAGTTCATCCTCCGTGTTGTAGAAAGCAGGGGAAAAACGAAGACTTCCTGTAACGCCGAGAGCCCTGTGGCAGGGAATGGCGCAGTGGGTGCCCGACCGGACCGCGACTCCCTGCTTATCCAGGAGAAGTGCGGCGTCATAGGGGTGAAAACGGCCGGAGACAACGCTGACGCAGCTTCCACCGGTATCTGACAGTCCGAGTATGCGAACGTCTTTCAGCTGCGACAGCATCTCACGGAGACGGGAAGTCAGCATCGTTTCGCGTTCCTCGATGTAGCCGCGGCTAACACTCTCAATATACCTTATCGCTTCATGAAAAGCAACAATCCCGCCGATATTTGGGGTCCCCGCTTCCAGAAAATGGGGCATCTGTTCATATACCGGCAGACCGTTCCTTATATCTGAGATCATCCCGCCGCCGAGCCGGCAGGGAACGAGCTCCTCGAAATGCCGCTTGGCGACGTACAGCAGGCCGACGCCGGAGGGCCCCAGCATCTTATGGGCGGAGAGACAGAGGAAATCTGCGCCCAGTTCGGAAACGTCTATGGGAAACTCGCGCGCCGCCTGTGCGGCGTCGACCAGAACGGGAACGCCCCTCGAATGTGCGAGATCTATCAGGCCCTTTATGTCGTTGACCGCTCCTGTAACGTTGGATACGTATGTGACGGCGAACAGTATGGTCTCCGGCGTGAGCGCTTTTCCGAGAGCGACCGTGTCGAGCCGCCCGTCCTGACTGAGAGGTATCTCGACGAAGTTCCCGCCGCGGCGCGTGCACAGATCGAGCCAGGGAAGATAGTTTGAATGGTGTTCCATCGCGGTGGCCACGATTGAGAAACTGCCGCGCGCCATGTTTTCAGCCCAGGCACGGACTACAGTATTGACAGAGTCAGTCGTTCCGGATGTGAATACGATGCATTCCGGGGAGGGGGCACCTATAAAGCGCGCTGCCGCTGCCCTTGCGTCTTCCAGTTTGGCTGTGGATATCTCGCTCAGCGTGTGGATGCCGCGGTGGACGTTGGCGTTATCGAGAGAGTAGTGCTGTGTGTAAGCATACAGCACCTGCGACGGCATCTGCGTCGTCGCTGCGTTGTCGAGGTATACTAGTTTTTTCCCGTTGACTGTACGGTTCAGGATGGGAAAGTCTTTACGAATAGAGCAAATATCCATGATTACCTGCCATTATATACTCTTTATAAATGCAACGCGGGGAAGCCGGCATCCGGCTTCCCGCGCAGCTTGGAGGCTACTGATCCGTCTGGGCTCCTCCACCGCACAGATTGTCATAGAGCATATCCGCAAGCTCTGAGACGGTCTCTATATATGCGGCTTTGAACGGATCGAGATAAGCGCCGAGCTGCTTTTTCAGAAGCAGTTCGACAAGGATGATTTTTTCTTTTACGGACGACGAACCCGTGCATTTGAGCGAGACGTCGCCGCCCAGTCCGCTGCCGCCGGTGAGCCCAAAGATGTGCTTAATGCCCATTTCCGACAGACGTTCGAGGTTGTCTTCGTTTCCGGCGATATCGGCTATAAAGAAGCGCAGGCAGATGAAATCATGCATGGCGCTGTAAAAGCCGTTTCTGTCGCCGCCAGCGGCGCAGGCCTTCATTCTCTCCATGCTCGCGTCAGCGAGTTCATGGGAGTGTTTTATTTCGTCAATAAGGGCCATCAGGCGGTTATGACTTCCAGGCCGAGCACTTTGCCGAGATCGCAGATCTTGTCAAAGCAGTCGCCGTATACGAGCGGGATGTGATTGCCGAACATGAGCTGCTTGCTGAAGAAATCCTTACCGTTCGCGACTTTGACGTATACGCCGATGCTGCATGAATCGTCCTTGTATCCGACGCAGCCGGCGACGGTGCCGCGGGCGACGAAGATCTTGCTGCAGGAGGGGTCGATCCTGCACATGGTGACCTCCTGACCGATGTCTCTTGTAAAGTCATAACGGAGAGTCGCGCCGAAGCCGCTGGCTGTAAACGGGTGGAGGATGTAGGGCTCTGCCGGCGCATCATAGCCGTGCATGCGGTTGTTTGTGACGGCATGCCAGGTGAGGATCGTGTTTTTCGGATCGTCAAGCTTGAATTCTACGCCATGCTTGGTGCCGACGCCGATGCTCGCGTCCTCGAAGAAGGTGTTCATGGTCGTGTTGCCCATATAGCTTGGCTTATGGCCGAGCGCCTGGAGGATGGTTTTGCTGACGACCGCCGGGATATCATACTCGCAGGCGGAGGCGACTCCGCGGGAGTTGTTCAGAGAATGGGTCATGCAGAATGTGATCCGCTCCTGATTGAGTCGGCGTGTTGCGCAGGCGTCGGGGCAGATAGCGCAGAAGCCGTTGCATTCGAACTCGTCAAGCATCTTGTTCGTCACGTAGTAGCAGATCGTGGACTTGATGACGTCGTCGCGGGTCATCGTGCACTCGTCAGCGCCTGCGATGAGCTCGTCGGCGAGCTTTTCGATCTCGGCCATTTCCTCGGCAGTGGGATTTAGACCGGCCTTGCCGGGGGTAGTATAGTTCTTGCCGCTGTCCAGCGGGTGCATGGCGTCGAGATACTCGTGGATGTTCATGTAGGAGAAATTGACGCCGAGCTTTTCGGAGACCTTTTCGAGGCTGACAAAGTTGTCCACGCCGCTGGGACTTCTGGTGTCGCCGAAGCGGTTGACGCAGAGGACGCGGAGATTCTTCAAAACCTTCTGCGCCCTGAGGACGTCGAGGTAGGCCGCGGTGTCTTCATATGTGAGGAATGCGTTGACCTTGATACCACGGCCGTTGAGGGAGCCGGCGCAGATCATCTGGAGCGGGTGGTAGGAGGGAAGCAGAACGATGGGCTTCCCGGACTTCTGAGCGAACGGGATGAGCAGGTCGGTGCATCTGGAGGCGAGATAGATGATATAGACGTCGGTCTTTGCGTCGTCCACCATAAGCTGGTCTATGAGGGAGTCGGCCACGCGGAACTCCTCGTTTCTGTCGACGACGGTCGTTTCGAGAATATTGAGAGTTTCGATAGGCCTGAGGTTCTTGTCGATGGTTTCGTTGATTTCCTTGACTATTGCCGCGGAACGCATGAGATCGTATTCCTTGGTGAGCTGTTCGCCGGAGCCTGTCCTGCAGGGCCCTTCAAACACATATTCGTGATGAAGAGTTGTGATAATGGGCTTTACATTCAGTTTAAGGTCTTTCAGATTTTTCATTGTTACTCCGTCTCCCTTATTATTGTTTACCGCAGACAGCGCCGTGTCCGCAGGAAAATCCTTACAATGAAAAGTGTATCAGAAGAGACGGGTTAGCGGGTGCTGATTATTCAATAGGATTATGCATATCCTTAATCGTTCAGACGGACTCCATAACTTTTTTGAGGGGGAGTGATGCAAAAGCGGAAGTTAACAGGACGGCCGGGAGGGAGTATAGTGTAAGTGTAATAAGTGATCAGAGAGGTAAATCAAATGGAACTCAACAGAAACGGAAACATGATAGCGATCAATGCCGAGAGCAAGAAGGCCGGGATCGGCACCGCGGGCCGTATGTCCGTGGCGGGCTGCCTGCTCGTTCAGATCTGCGTCGGCATCATATATCTGTGGAGCGTTCTGAAGTCCTCCGTCATCGCGAGCCTCTCCATGTCCACGGCGACCGCCGGAATGATGGCGTCCTACATGCTGATGGCCTTCGTTACCGGCGCTCTCATCGGCGGCATCCTCACCGACCGCAAGGGCCACCGCTTCACCTGCATGCTCGGCGTCGCGGTCTTCGCCGCCGGCATCACTTCCAGCGCTCTCATCACCGCCGCGAACTCGGGCCTGCTGGTCGTGACCTACGCAGTCCTCGGCGGCATCGGAAGCGGCATCGCTTATTCCTCCTGCATCAACTGCATTCAGAAGTGGATGCCCGACCGCAAAGGCCTTGCCTCCGGCCTTGCGATCGGAGCGTTCGGCTTTTCCACCGTTATATTCGTCCCCGTCATGCGCGCTGTCATGAGAGTGTTCACAAACGCCGACGGCGCCGTGAACTTCACCGGCGTGTTCGGTTCCCTCGGAATCGCGTTCTTCGTGCTCGGCATGGCCGGCTGTCTGATGATCCGCCGCCCGGCCGTGACCACAGCCGCCGCCGCGGTGAAGAAGACCGACGACTACACCTTCGCCCAGGCGATCCGCAGCAGCAAATTCTGGTGCATCTTCTTCATCGTGTTCTTTATTAACGGCGCATGGAACATCGTTACCCCCATGATCTACGATCTCGGCCTCGGCCGCGGCCTCACTCCCGAGACTGCCGCTCTGGCTCTGTCCCTCACCGGTATCGCGAACACCGCCGGCCGCATCCTCATGGCTACGCTTTCCGACAGGATTGGCAGGACCAAGACGATAACCATCCTTTCCCTCATGACCGTTGCGGCGTCCCTGCTGCTCATCCGCGTGACAGGCGCGGGCTACGTGGTCGTCATCTGCGCGCTGGCGTTTGCCTACGGCGGACCTTCCTCCATAAACGCGGCGTTCACGACCGACTGCTTCGGCACAAAGCACTGCGCAGGCATCTACGGCGTCATCATGCTGGCACTCGGAGCCTCCTCGCTGTTCTTCAACATGCTCGTCAGCACCGTGCTCGGCGGCAACATCGAGATTTCCCTCGTGGTCGGCGCAGCTTCCGCTCTGATCCCCATCGTTCTCAGCGGAGTGATGCTCAAGGATCATACCGGCTACTTCACGCTCCCGTTCCTCGCTCCGCAGCCCAGCAATTACAAGGCTGCTTGAGGACAACTTGATAGATACTGTACCGATATTAACTGCGGCCGCGCTTGTGAGCACGGCCGCAGTTGTGGTATAATTAAACAAAACGATACCCCGGACGGTGACAGCGATATGAACAGTACACAGCAGAAATGCTTTATGGAGGCAGCAGAGCTTCTGAATTTCACCGCTGCCGCAGAGCGGCTCTACATATCCCAGCCCGCGCTGAGCCGCAATATCTCCGCGCTGGAGGAAGAGTTGGGCGTCATGCTCTTTCTGCGCAGAAACAACGTCCTGAGCCTCACGCCGGGCGGAGAGATACTTTACCGCTGGATGAAGGAGAATGCGGAATCGCTGGAAAAAGCGCGCAGAGAGGCCGCAAGGGCCAACGCAGAGGGGCGGAACAGGCTGGTCATCGGTTTCGTCGAGAGCGAGACGATGTCTGAGCACGATTCCAGGACTATAGCGGCGTTCCGGCAGAAGCACCCGGAGATCGATCTTACGATAGTACATCTGCACGCCCGTGAGATAATCCGTCACCTGACGGAGCAGCGCCTCGACATCGCCATCATGATCGGTACGGCCGCATACGGAAACCAGAGGCTCCAGTATCTGGAGAGCGCAAACTACCGCCGCTGCGTCGGAGTATCTATTACGCATCCGCTTGCTGGCGAGGACTGCGTCTGGCTCAAGGATTTTGCTGACGACACCTTCCTCAGCCTTCGCGAGGATGCCTCGCCTACATTCACGCCAATGGTCAAAGAGGTCTGCAGTGAGGCGGGATTCACACCGCACATCGTGGAGCTCGACAGCATCTGGGAGGTCGTCTCCGCGGTGGAGTCGGGAAAAGGCGTCGCTCTGCTGGTGGACAATCATACGGCCGCGTTCAACCCGCTCATAAAACTCGTGCATATCCACGACTGTTTCCCCGTCAGCCTTATATGCGTCTGGGACAGGCTGAACGCGAACCCCAGCATCGCAGAATACCTGGAGATATACAAGAGCACGGAATGACGTCTGCATCAAATAAGCCGCAAGGCCCTGTATCGCTGCGATACAGGGCCTTTGACTGTATTGGATATTTATATGGTTTTTACATGTCTGACTTTTTGCGCAGACTGGATGAGCGCAGATACAGCGGTATAGCGGCTAACTGCGCCGCGACGGAAACGGCGATCATCACGGGAACGGACGCGTCGTACAGAACGCCAAGGAGCCAGCTTCCCAGGAACCAGAAAACGCCGAAGGAGCATTCGAAGATGCCGTAGCCGGTGGCGCGGCTGGCTTTCGGGACCATGCTCGTTACGGCGGCTTTCAGGATCGACTCCTGAGCGCCCATTCCTATGCCCCAGAGCGCGATACCGACGAGCAGTGTCGGGATAGAGTCGAATGCAAACACAAGTATGGAAAACGGTGCGGACAGTATGGTGGACCACACGAGCGCCTTTACGCCCTTTTTGTCGTAGATAAGTCCGAAAAAGAGGGCCGCGACGGCATCCACCAGCATCGCGCCTGCGTAAAGCAGCGGAAGCGTGCCGGAAGTGACAAATGAGGATGTCTCACTGAGATTCGGGGCGAGCTCCGAATACGTACGTGAAACATGCATGATGATGATCGAGTAGTCTATAAAGCCGAAAGCGAAGAGACTTATGCCAACGATATAGAGTATGAACTCCTTCTTCATCTTAAAGGGGATATACTCCTTCGGTTCCGGTTCGAAGCGCTCGGGGTTGGGGAACTTGAGCCGAGTCACGATGAGCAGGATGAGCGTTATAGCGCCGGGGATAGCGAGTACCTTAAAACAGGTCGAATATGCCTCGTACACCGAGCCGTCAGTCTTGCGGAGCATAACAAGGTAAAGTAGAACAGGCCCGAGGAACGCTCCGATCTGATCGAGCACCTCCTGGATGCCGAAACTCTTGCCGACGCCTTCCTGGGATGCCGCAAAGGACATGATAGTATCCTTCGCTGGCTTTTTTATCGCCTTGCCCATGCGCTGGATAACGAGCAGCAGGCACGCCGCGATCCAGCCGTGTTCTCCGACCAGCGCCAGCGCAGGCACGGCGAATATATCCAGCGCGTAGCCGATGAGGGTCATCGGCCAGTACTTTTTCGTCCTGTCGGTGAGCTTGCCGAATACGTAGCGCATCGAATAGCCGATGAGCTCGCCCAGTCCGGATATGAAGCCGATGGTCGCTGCAGACGCGCCCAGGAGAGACATATACGCACCTCGGATACTGGACGCGCCCTCGTGCGTCATATCCGAGAACAGACTCACTATACCGAACAGGATGATGAAGACCATCGCCTGCGAGAGTTTTTTCCTTTTGCCATCCGTCATCTTGTGAGACCGCCTTTCGTGTCCAGTGTATCAAAGTCGGCGGCGACATTCAACAGTTTCCCGGAGCAATTTCCGTTTGTAATGAATGCGGGCAGAAAACTGAGATCTTTATGTACAAAAAACCCTGTAGTGTGAAAACTACAGGGTTTTAAATGGCAGCGGGAGAAGGATTCGAACCCTCACAAACAGAGTCAGAGTCTGTCGTGCTACCTTTACACAATCCCGCTAAACGCAAGGGCAATTATATATACAATCGCCCCGTTTGTCAAGCGTTTTTATTTCAGATTCAGGAAATCATTCCGTGAGCGAGAGCGCGTGTTCAATGTCGGAGATGATGTCCTCCACGTCCTCGATGCCGACAGAGAGGCGAACCAGATCGGCGGAGATGCCGGCGGCTATGAGCTGCTCGTCGTTCATCTGGCGGTGGGTGGCGTTCGCCGGATGGAGAATGCAGGTCTTGGCATCGGCGACATGTGTGGCTATGGACGCGAGACGCAGTTCACGCATAAAATCCTCCGCAGCCTTACGGCCACCCTTGAGGCCGAAGGAGATGACGCCGCAGGAGCCGTTAGGCAGGTACTTCTTCGCACGCTCATAGTACTTGTTGCCGGGCAGACCGCAGTAATTGACCCATGCGACCTTCTCATGTTTGGAGAGGTATTCAGCGACGGCCTGGGCGTTGGCGCAGTGTCTTGGCACGCGCACGTGAAGAGACTCGAGACCGAGGTTGAGCAGGTAGGCGTTGAACGGTGACTGCATGGAGCCGAAGTCACGCATGAGCTGTGCCGTAGCCTTTGTGATATATGCCTTGCCCAGACCGAACTTTTCGGTGTATACGACGCCGTGGTAGCTGTCGTCGGGAGTGGTGAGACCGGGGAACTTGTCGGAGTGGGCGTCCCAGTCGAAGTTGCCGCTGTCGACGATTACGCCTCCGAGAGAGGCGGCGTGGCCGTCGAGGTACTTGGTTGTGGAGTGGATGACGATGTCGGCACCCCACTCGAAGGGACGGCAGTTTATCGGGGTCGCGAAGGTGTTGTCGACGATGAGAGGAACACCGTGGGCGTGAGCGGCTTTTGCAAAACGCTCGATGTCGAGCACTGCCAGCGCGGGGTTCGCTATGGTCTCACCGAATACGGCCTTCGTGTTCGGACGGAAAGCGGCGTTCAGTTCCTCGTCGGTAGCGTCGGGGCTGACGAATGTGAACTCGATTCCCATACGCTTCATGGTAACGGCGAAGAGGTTGAACGTACCGCCGTAGATCGTGGAAGAGGATATGACGTGATCGCCGCAGCCGGCGATATTGAAAACCGAATAAAAAGAAGCGGCCTGCCCCGAGGACAGCAGCATGGCGGCCGTGCCGCCCTCCAGGGCGCAGATCTTGGCCGCAACCATATCGTTCGTCGGATTCTGGAGACGGGTGTAGAAGTAGCCCTCAGATTCGAGATCGAAGAGCTTTCCCATCTCTTCGCTGGAATCGTATTTGAAGGTGGTACTCTGGATGATCGGGATCATCCGGGGCTCGCCGTTCTTCGGCGTATAGCCCGCGTGTATGCAGTTCGTGTTGATCTTGTAGCTCATGGTAGGTTCTCCTGTTTGATTGATATAAGGTCATTGGCCTTCACGGGCTTCAGTTGTCTGCTTCGCTGTCCGGATCTGAGGGACAGCAGGGGAAATCGACGGTAAAGCGCATGCCGCCCTCCGCCCTGCGTTCCGCGGATATACTGGCGCCGAGTTCGTCCACTGTGCTGCGGACGATGGCGAGGCCGAGACCGCTGCCGCCGGCTTCCCGGGAACGGGCCTTGTCGACCCTGTAGAACCGGTCGAATATGTGGGGCAGATCGTCTTCCGGGATGCCCACGCCGGTGTCTTCGACGGTAAAGCGCACCATGCCGTCGTCCGTATTGTTCAGAGTTACGTCGATATCTCCGCCGTCCCAGTTGTACTTGATCGCGTTTTCGATAAGGTTAAGCGTGATATGCCGGAGTTCGTCGTCGGAAGCGTATACGAAGCAGTCCGTGCCGAAGTGTTCAGAGATGGTCACACCGCGTTCGTCAGCCAGAGGCTGGAGAACTCGGATCGTGGAACGCACGTTTTCCGCCAGGTCCATGCGGGAACGGTCAGGAGTTATATCGTTGTCGAGACGGGTAAGAGAGATCAGTTTTTCCGTGGTCCGGGCGAGCCTCGACGCCTCGTTGCCTATATCCGTGATGAACTCACGGGCCATTTCCGGGGTCATGGTATCGTTCTGGAGGATGCTGTCGCTCAGAAGCCGTATAGACGCCAGCGGCGTCTTGAGCTCGTGGGAGGCGTCCGCAACGAACTGCTGGCGGCGCTGCTCCGTCTCCTGAAGACGGGAGGTGAGATCGTTGAACTCGGAGCTCAGCCGCGTGAGCTCGTCGTTGCCGGTCACCCTGATACGGTACTCGTATTCTCCTTCACGGACCATCACGATGGCATCCATGATCTTGTTTATGCGCTGCATGGTTATGCGTATGACGATCAGCGTCGCGATAACGGTGAGCGCGGCGATGATGATGGAGAGATTGCGGGCGCGGTCCTGCAGACCTATAAGCACAGAACCCTGCTCCTTATCCAGTTCGCTCATGCAGAACGCTCCAGCAGTGGTTCCGCCGATCATTACGGGGACCGAGATGCTGCTTGAGAAAGCGTCGTCGTAAAAGCGCGAGTAAAACACGTCCCTGCCGTCAAGGGCGCGCTGCAGGTGCTCCTCGATCTGGGCGTCGGGGATGTTGTCATCGTCCATCTGGGAGGAATAGAGTTTCTCTCCCGACGGATCCACCACGATAACGCGCGCAAAATCACGGACCTCCAGAATATCGAACACCTGGCTGACGTTCTCCTTCGACAGATGGTCCAGCGCGGACAGCGAGGTGCTTATAACGGAGGCCTGAGTCTCAAGAGAGGTCTGCTTCGAGGTGAACATCATATTTCTGGAGGCCGTCAGGAAATACGTGTTTATGAGAAGCAGCAGAACGGCTATTATAGCGATGAACAGGGCTGAGAGCCTTGTTACGATGCTGTTGAAAAAGCCGGTTTTGTTTTGACTAGCCTTTGAAATAGTAGCCAACTCCCCACTTGGTCATGATGCGTTCCGGCGACGCGGGATCGCGTTCGAGTTTTTCGCGCAGGCGGCGGACATGGACGTCGACCGTGCGGATATCGCCGTGATAATCGTAGCTCCAGATGATGCTGAGCAGGTTCTCGCGGCTGTATACGTGGTTGGGATTCTTCATAAGGAGCTCTATTATATCGAACTCCTTGGCCGTAAGATCGACGGGTTTGCCGTCGCTCTTGGCGGTACGGCGCTGGGGGTCTATCGAGATATGGCCGATCGTGATCTGGGCCGTGCTGCTCTGGTCCGTGAGAGCGGAGCGGCGCAGCAGAGCGCGGATCCTGGCCTTGAGCTCAAGGATGTTGAAAGGCTTGGTTATATAGTCGTCCGCGCCGTACTCGAAGCCCATGATCTTGTCAGTGTCCTCGCTGCGGGCGGTGAGCATGATGATGGGCACGGTCGAGAATTCCCTTATCTGCATGCAGGCCTCGAGACCGTCAACGTTGGGCATCATGAGATCCAGGATTATAAGGTCAAAACGGGTCGCACGGGCCAGTTCCACCGCCTTCGCGCCGTCATAGGCTACGCTGACCTGATAGCCTTCGCTCTCAAGATTGAATTTGATGCCTTTTACAAGAAGGACTTCATCGTCGACAACGAGTATTTTCACGGAAAACTCCTTTCAGATATGAGCCGGTACGTACATTCGACTGTTGCTGTGGGTCTGAAACTGCTCTCATCCGCTGACCCCGCAGGAAACTCTGCGGGTGCGGAGCATTATTTGCCGGTTTATGTTGTATTGGGAAACAATATTTGGTATACTGACCATACGGGCATTCCGTACCATACAGATATTACCACATAATAATTGTAACATACATTGCGGAGTTTTTGAATGAAAATTTTTCGAAAAATACTGCTTCTCGCGCTTGCCGCCGTTCTTGTGCTGACAGTTTCGGCCCCGGCGGCGCTGGCCGCCGAGAATATATCGCCTCCGGCCCGTTCCGTGATCCTAGCGGAGGCCACCACAGGCGAGATACTGTATGAATACCAGACCGCGGTCGAGTATGACGACGCGAATCTTTCCAAGATAATGACGCTTCTCCTCGCCGCCGAGGCGATCGAGAAGAACGCCGTTTCAGGGACCGACACGGTAGAGATAACCGAGGCGATGCTGCCCGGCGAGGAGACCGAATACAGAGGTGTCGAGCTCACCGCCGGCGAGACGATCGCTTTCAGCGACCTGCTGTACTGCATCCAGATGGCGTCCGCTGACGACGCGGCAAATGCCGTCGCAGTACATGTGGCCAAGTCGGTACCGGCGTTCGTGGATCTCATGAACGAAAAGGCGAAGGAACTCGGCTGCACCCATACGAATTTCACTACGCCCAGCGGACTGGACTCCGAAGGGGAGTATACCACGGCGAAGGACGCGTACCGCGTGTTCACGGCGGCGCTGTCGTATCCGCTTCTCGAGACGGTGTTCAGCAGCACGCGCTATACAGTGGCTGCTACGAACGTCGGGACCAAACGGTCTCTGTACGCAGAGAACGCGCTCCGGGTCAAGGACGGCGATGATTATCTCGAGAGCTGCAGCGCAGGCTGCCTTTCCGGGAATTCCTACGACGGATATATGTTCGCCGCGGCCGCCGGCACTGAAGAACTGTCCCTTATCGCGGTAGTATTCGGCGACTACAGTTCGGCCCTCTTTTCAGGCGCCAAGAGGCTCTTCGACTGGGGCTTCGAAAACTTCTCATGGAGAACGGTCGTGTCTACCGATATGGTGCTCGGCGAGCGCAAAGTGGAACTCAGCGAGGGCGACAAACGGGTGAAGATCATGCCCTCGTCGGATATCACGCTGCTGCTGGACAACGACATTCCGGACAGCGACTTCGACAAGGATATCGTGATCTACTCCGAGAGGGAAAGCGGCAGCCTCAAGGCTCCTATCGCGATGGGGGACATCCTGGGCGAGCTGACTCTCCGCTACAGGAACAGGAACTACGGCACAGTAAAGCTCGTATCCGGCACAAATATCGATCTCATGCGTTCCGAATACATCAAGTCGTCTGTGAAAGAAACGCTGAAGCAGAGCACCGTGCGGAAGGTGATAGCCGGCGTCATCGCCATGTTCGTACTGTACTTCGCATATGTGCTGTTCGACCTTATCCGCAGGCTGCGTAAAAAAAGAAAGCTGAAGCTCATTAAGAGACGCCTTATCGAGGAGAGACGGTCAGGAGGAAGACCTCCGGAAGCGGAAGACGCCGCGCCGTTCGTGTCCGGCAACGGGCCTGGCGGGCCGCCTGAGGATATGCAGTACTAATGATAACGAGGCTTCGGGAAAAGATCCCGAAGCCTCGTCTTTCATGTTGTTACAGCAGGGTTATCTGCGGACAGCGTATTCCTCACGCGCACTGCGGAAGATGCTGTTTCCGTATGAGTCGACGCCTACGGTTAGAGGCAGACCCTCGACCGTGAAGCGTTTGACCGACTCGCAGCCGAGCTCGGGAAAAGCGATCTCTTCCGCGGACACGATGTGTTTCGCGATGAGAGCGCCAGCTCCTCCGGTGGCGCACAGATAGACCGCGCGGTTTTTGACTATCGCCGCTTCGACCTCGTCGCTGCGCTCTCCCTTGCCGACTGTAGCGGCGAGACCGAGAGAGTAGAGCCGGGGAGCAAACCTGTCCATCCGGGAAGACGTGGTCGGCCCGCAGGAGCCTACGGCGTGGCCTTCGGTCCCTGGAGTTGGGCCTGCGTAGTAGATGACCGCGTCCTTAAGGTCGAAGGGGAGCGGCTCTCCCTCATCCAGCAGGTGGAAGATCTCCTTGTGGGCCGCATCGCGCGCCGTATAGACAGTGCCGCTGAGGAGCACCCTGTCTCCGGCGTGCATCTCAGGTATTCGGCTGCGGAGCTCGTCGGTCGAGACTGCGAATTCACGCCGTTCAGGAGCTGTTTCCGAAGCCGTCCTGAGTCGGAGTATCTTTTTGGGCGCGCTGCGTACGACGGCAGTGAGTTTCCGCGCTGCCGGGACAAGCGATTCCCCGAGCCTGGTCAGGCGGACCCTAGCCGCTGCGGGGGGCGTTTCTTCACTGTCATTTTTTCCTGATCCGGAGCCGTAGCCGGCTTTTTCCAGCGCCTGCAGCGCTGCGTCAAGACGGCTGCGCAGGAGCTCGGCCTCGTCTGTCAGCTCGCCGACAGTCTTTTCGAGCGCGTCCGCTCTGGCGGCCTGCGCGTTCCGCTCTTCTGCCAGAGAGAGGATATAGCGCGAGACGTCTCCGCGGTCGAAACCGCCGAAGAGCTTCTTTCTGAACTTGTGACCGTTGTTATCCATCAGTCTGCATCTCCGTTCTGCGGCTCCCCGCCGGGTACTTCCCCGCCGGGGGCTTCTCCGGGCTGCCCGGAAACTTCGCCAGGCTGCTCGCCGTTCTGACCTTCTTCAGGTTCAGTATGGGTGATTATGCTGTAATTGAGAGGACCGCTGCAGGCCGGATAGTCCTGCGTGTCCCACCAGTAGTTGCTTATGATGTCCGCGTCGCTTCTGAGGAAAGAATTCTCGATGCCTGTGATGTCGCTCATCGCCGGATCGACGTGATAGAAATCGCCGTCTATGTATACTATGTTCCAATAGTGGGGAAGATTGTTGTATCTCCCGGTCACAACGCGGCAGTCGAGTCCCAGCTTGTCACAGAGCGCTTTGTATGCCAGAGCGAATCCCTCGCTGGTGGCCGATCTGTTAACAAGGGCTCCGAAGGCCGTCGCGGCTATATCCTGCTCCGTCAGATCGGGATCCGCTGCGGAGTCTATATCGAAATCGACCTGGCCGATCAGTTTCTCGCATAGAGAGAGGAGCATGAGGGCGTCGCTGTCTTCGGCTACGGTGTCGACTATCTGGTCCACGGCTTTGTCCAGAGAGTATGACATAGATTTGAGCAGAGATTCCGTATAGACGTAATCCAGAGCTACTTCCAATACGCGGTCGCCCTCTCCGCTGCCGGAGAAAGTGTTTACCGACGCCTGCGGCGGTGCGACTATGGTCAGTGGATTGTCTATGTACAGTTCCCTGACGGTATTGGTGATATAGTCTTCAGTCACCATGTTCATGTTGGTGAGAAATACGATGTAATCCGACCGGTTCTCCAGCGTATCCAGAAGGGAGGACCGCAGATACCGCTGCGAGTATGTAGTCACGACGCTGTCTATCTGCGATTTGGAGTGCCTGTAGTTGACGGTGACCTTCGCTTCGTAGTGTGAGACTATCTGGCTGACCTCGCTGTTTATGTAGTACACGCAGTACTCTCCGAAGGCGCTGTCCATCGCGACGGACTTGCATATACGCTCGACGTTTGCCGCCACGTCTCCGTCGTCGAAAGCGTTCATCCCGAATACGGCAGTCCCGCTGTGTTCGCGGACCATCTGCATGATCAGAGCCCGGAGCTCCTCATATGAGGACACTTCTACAACGTCCTCGGTCTGGCCGGTCGGCACGGAGGTGTCGATATGGGGCGTGTCGGAGAGAGTGTCTCCCTCCAGAATGTTCGCGCAGCCGCACAGAGATGCGAGCATGGCTGCGGCTAGAAATATTAACGTAATGCGTTTCGCCACACGGGCACCTCCTTCAGGTTGACATAATACAAGAATTCAGCTGTTGTCCATGATGTCTTGGAAGCCTTCTCCGAAGACTTCCTGGGCCGTAGTATAGATAATGAAGGCGTTCTCGTCTATGCTCCTCACCAGCCTGCGTAGCTCCACGACCTGCTGCTTCTTCACGGCGCAGAGGATGACCTCCTTGCTGGCGCCGGAATAGGCGCCCTCGCCGTGGAGGAGAGTCGCACCGCGGTTGAGAGTGGTGGTGATGGCCTTTTTGACCTCGTCGCTCGAATCGGTGATTATGAAGCAGAGCTTGGACGTCGACACGCCGTACAGGACGAAGTCGACGACGCGGGTGGACACGAACATCGCGATGATCGAGTACATGACGCTGTCGAATCTTTTGAAGATCACGGCGAATGCTATGACGACCACCATGTCCACGAGGAGTATGATAGTGCCGAGGTTTATGTACGGGTATTTGGCCCGCAGAAGCTTGGAGGCGATGTCCGAGCCGCCTGTGGAAGCGCCGACGCGGTACACGAGACCGAGGCCGGCGCCCTCGATAAGACCACCGTACAGAGAGGCGAGAAGCATGTTGGAGGTGGCGTTTATACGGAGCGACGTGAAGATGTCCACGAAAACCGAGGCCAGGATCATGCCGACAAGGGATCCTATGCAGAAACGCAGGCCCAGCTTCCGCAGAGCCATGATAAAGAGCGGCACGTTCATGATGATCGTCAGCACGCCTACAGGCAGGGACGTGAGGTAGTTGATTATCATCGCGATGCCGGTCACTCCGCCCGTTACGATGGAGTTGGGGTATAGGAAGAAGCTGAACCCCGTTGCATAGACCGCCGAGCCGACGACGATGATCAAATATTTGAAAGCAAGGTGCAGAAAGTTAGACTTGTTCATCTGCCAGATCTCCGATCTCGAGCTGGATCTCGTCGCGGTCCTCCGGCCTGAGGAGCGCGCCTGCCGCCGGGATGCTCCGCACCTTGTACCGCGAGTAGTTCTTGATGGTCGTAGCCGCCGCGGGAGCGGCGTTTTCGACGGTGCTCTTCTTTTTCAGAGCCATAACGGCGACGCCCTGGGATGCGCGGCTGGCTTTTGCCGCCAGCAGCTTCGTATTGAATATCACGGCGCGCCCGTCTGTAGAGTATACGGCCACGTCTATATCGCCGTCAAGCGGTATTATGGCCTTCAGAGGGCTCTTGTCGGAATAGGCGCCGGTGAGTTTCTTGCGGTTCTGTTTCGTGGCGTAACCGGCGAGATCGGTCTTGAGAGCCTTGCCGTTCTCGAAGAAGAACGCTATCTGGCCGGTATAGTTCTTCGGGTCAACCATGAACACGGCGTTCTCTCCGTCGTCCATGCCGAGCACAGCCGGCAGGTAGGAGCCGAGGGCCGAAGCTTTCGTGTCGTCGAAATCGCTGGCTCTCGTCTTGTACACCTGATATCTGTCTGTGAATATCAGAAGCTCTGAGCGGTTGGTAGCGTCGAAGCTGACCCGCAGGGAGTCGTTCTCCTTGTATTTCTGCTCTCCGCCCATGCGCAGGGACAGGGGGGTTATCTTCTTGAAATAACCTTCGCGGGAGAGGAACAGCGTAACGGGATAGTCGTCGATCTGTTCAGACTCGTCGAATTCCGGGATCTCGTCGTTGTAGACGATCTTGGTCCTGCGCTCCGCACCGTATTTTTTGATCACGTCGGAGAGTTCGTCGGTGATGATCTTGTTGACGCGGCGGCGTTTGCTGAGGATATCCTCGAGATCCGCGATCTGCTTTTCGAGTTCCTCCACTTCGTCGGTGCGCTTCAGGATGTACTCGCGGTTGATGTTGCGGAGCTTTATCTCCGCGACGAATTCCGCCTGCGCCTCGTCTATGCCGAAGCCTATCATAAGGTTGGGCACGACGTCGGCCTCCGCTTCGGTGTTGCGGATTATCTCGATGGCCTTGTCGATATCGAGCAGGATCTTTTCCAGACCGTAGAGAAGATGGAGTTTTTCCTTCTGCTTTTCCTTCTCGCAGAAGACGCGGCGGCGCACGCAGTCCGTCCGCCAGGCGATCCATTCGTCCAGGATCTCGCGTATGCCGAGGACCCGGGGCATGCCGGCTATAAGGATATTGAAGTTGCATGCGAAACTGTCGAGGAGCGGGGTCTGCTTGAACAGCTTAGCCATCAGTTTTTCGGGGTCGGTACCGCGTTTGATGTCGATCGCGAGCTTGAGGCCGTTGAGGTCAGTCTCGTCCCTCATGTTTGAGATCTCGCGTATCTTGCCGCTGCTTATGAGTTCCGACACCTTGTCGATTATCGCCTCGGCCGTGGTGGTGTAGGGTATCTCGTAGATCTCTATGAGATTGTCCTTTGCGAGATATCTCCACCTCGCGCGGATCTTGAATGAGCCGCGGCCGGTCTCGTATATGGAGGAGAGCTCGTCGGCGTCGTATATGATCTCGCCGCCGGTCGGGAAATCCGGAGCGAGAAGGGTCGACATGATATTGTGATCCGGATTGTTGATGTATTCTATCGTCGTCTGGCAGACCTCCGTCAGATTGAAGCCGCATATATTGGACGCCATACCGACGGCTATGCCTGTGTTTGCTGAGACCAGGACGTTGGGGAAGCTGGTGGGCAGAAGGGTCGGCTCGCGCTGGGTGCCGTCATAGTTGTCCACGAAGTCCACGGTGTCGCGGTCGATGTCACGGAACAGCTCGTGGCAGATGGGGGAGAGCTTGGCCTCGGTATATCTGGATGCCGCATATGCGGTGTCCCGGGAATAGGTCTTGCCGAAGTTGCCCTTAGAATCCACGAAGGGAGTCAGCAGCGCCTCATATCCCTTGGAGAGGCGCACCATGGTGTCGTAGATCGCGGCGTCGCCGTGGGGGTTGAGACTCATGGTCCTGCCCACTATGTTGGCGGACTTGGTCCTGCCTCCTGTCAGAAGGCCCATTTTGTACATCGTGTACAGGAGCTTGCGGTGGGAGGGTTTGAAGCCGTCGATCTCCGGGATCGCTCTGGAGACGATGACGCTCATGGCATACGGCATGTAGTTGGTCTGAAGGGTCTCCGTTATGGGCTGCTCCAGTACTTCTGCATGCAGTCCCACGACGTCGGGATTGTCTTTACGCTTTGCGGGTTCCTGTTTTTTCCTTGCCATTTCACCGCCCCCTTTCCTTAAGAGATGTCAGCGAGGTCCAGATACTTGTATCCGTTTTCGGAGATATGATCCTTCCTGCCGGTGAGGTTGTCGCCGAGGAGCAGATCGAATATCTCAGCCGTGCGCTCCGCGTCCTCGGGCATCACGCGTATGAGACGGCGAGTCTCGGGGTTCATGGTGGTCAGCCACATCATCTCAGGGTCGTTCTCGCCGAGGCCCTTGGACCGGTTTATTGTCGGCTTCTTGTCAGGCAGTTCAGCCAGGATGTCCGCCTTTTCCTTCTCGGTGTAGGCGAAGTATGTCTTGCCCTTGGAGATGATCTCGAACAGGGGCGATTCGGCTATGTAAACGAGACCCTCGTTTATGAGCGTCGGGACGAGCCTGTACAGCATTGTCAGTATAAGAGTCCGGATCTGATAGCCGTCCACGTCTGCGTCGGTGCAGATGATCACCTTGCTCCAGCGGAGGCTCGACAGGTCGAAGGTCGACATGTCCTTCGTGTGTCTCGTCCTGACTTCCACGCCGCAGCCCAGGACCTTCATGAGGTCGGTTATGATCTCGCTCTTGAATATCTTGTCGTAATCCGCCTTCAGACAGTTGAGTATCTTGCCGCGGACGGGGATTATGGCCTGGAACTCAGCGTCGCGGGAGAGCTTGCAGGCGCCCAGGGCGGAATCGCCCTCGACTATGTATATCTCTCTGCGGCTGACGTCGCGGGAGCGGCAGTCGACGAACTTCTGAACGCGGTTCGCTATGTCTATGGTTCCGGTCAGTTTCTTTTTGATGTTGAGTCTCGTCTTCTCCGCCGTCTCGCGGCTCCGCTTGTTGAGCAGGATCTGATCGGCGATCTTCTCGGCTTCCGAACCGTGCTCGATGAAGTATATCTCCAGCTGGGAGCGGAGGAAATCGGTCATCGCATCCTGTATGAACTTGTTTGTGATGGCTTTTTTGGTCTGGTTCTCGTAGGACGTCTGCGTGGAGAAACAGTTGGTGACGAGGATGAGGCAGTCCTGGATGTCCTGGAACGTGACCCTGCTTTCGTTTTTCTGGTATTTGCCGCTCTTCTTCAGATACGCGTCGACTGCGGAGACGAAGGCGCTGCGGGTTGCCTTCTCGGGCGCGCCGCCGTGCTCGAGCCAGGACGAGTTGTGGTAGTATTCTATAAGGCTCACCGTTTTTGAGAAGCAGAACGCCGCGGAGAGCTTCACCTTGTATTCTGGCTTGTCCTCGCGGTCGCGTCCGGAACGGACCGTCTCGATGAACGCGGGTTGGGAGAGGGCGCTCTCGTCGCAGAATTCCGTCACATAGTCGACAATCCCGTTCTCGTAAAGGAAGTCCGTGGTCTCGAAAGACCCGTTCGGCTGCTGATTGCGGAAACGGAAGGTGACCCCCGCGTTGACGACGGCCTGCCGCTTCATGGTGTCTGTGAAGTACTCGGCGGGCACGTTTATGTCAGTGAATACGGCAAGGTCCGGACGCCAGCGGATTAGGGAGCCGGTGCGGCGGCCTTTGAATTCCTCTTTCTGAAGCTCACCGACGATCTCGCCCTTTTCGAAGTGGAGATCGTATTTGAATCCGTCGCGCCATACGGTGACGTCCATGTACTCCGAGGAGTACTGGGTGGCGCAGGAGCCCAGACCGTTAAGACCCAGGGAGAACTCGTAGTTGTCGCCGGAGATGTTGTTGTATTTGCCGCCTGCGTAGAGTTCGCAGAAGACGAGTTCCCAGTTGTACCGCTGTTCGACGGGGTTCCAGTCGACGGGACAGCCGCGACCGAAGTCCTCGACCTCTATCGACTTGTCAGTGTAGCGCGTCACTGTTATAATGTTGCCGTGCCCCTCCCGGGCTTCGTCGATAGAGTTGGACAGTATCTCGAATACGGCGTGCTCGCAGCCTTCGAGACCGTCGGATCCGAAGATGACGGCGGGACGTTTTCTGACGCGGTCGGCCCCTTTGAGGGAGCTGATGCTGTCGTTTCCGTAGGAATTGTTCTTTGCCGATTCTTTCATACAGATTCCCCTATATATAGAGATATTATTATCTACCTATCCAAATATATAGTATATCTTATTATAATTGTAAAATCAAGCGCTGCGGCGCAAATATGGGCGCGGACATGATAACAGTGTCCTGGTCCAACGCCGTCCGGCGGCCGTTCCGGAGGTCTTTCAATGAGTATAATAGATCTTGTGAGAAACGCGGACAGCACTGTCGTCATCGTTGTTATAGCCGTGCTGATCGTTCTGTTCTTCATACTGCTGAAATCGTCGCTGAAACTGGTGTTCAAGCTCCTGATAAACGCCGCGGTCGGATTCCTGATCCTGTTCGCGTTCAATTTCATCGGGAGGATCGTCGGCGTGACGATCGCCGTCAACTGGGTCACGGCGATCATCGCCGGACTTCTGGGCCTTCCCGGGATAGCGCTGCTGCTGGTACTTCAGTGGCTGTCGGTAATATAGCCGGAAAAACACCGCGGCGGAAGCTCTTCACTGAGCTTCCGCCGCTATTTGTTTTATCTGATCATTCTGCGCCGTCAGGAGCACATCTGTATTATGGCCATCGTGAACATCTTGGCGCTCATTATGAGATCCGAAAGAGGCATGCACTCGTTCGCCGCGTGTATGTTGCTCTCATATCCGGGCATGGTGCAGCCGAAGGCGACGCCTCCGGGGATGCTGTGGACGTAGGTCAGACCTCCCACGGCGAGGCACTCGCCGGGTTTGCCAGTGTAATCCTCATAGATGCCGAGGAGAGTTTTGACTATCTGGCTGTCTGCAGGAGTATGATGGCCCGGTTCCCGGTGAGTGACGTCGGCAGTGATGCCTGCAGCGCCGAAACGGTCTGCAACAGCGGCATCTATGTCGGAACCGTCTGCGCACAGAGGCGTGCGGATGTCGATAAGGCCCGCCATGCCGGTCAGACCGTATTTGAAGACGCTGAAGCAGGACGTCAGGTCTCCGGATATCTCGTCGCTCATTTCTATTCCCAGGGATCTGCCGCTGCTGTCTCCGAAAGGAACCAGTTCAGACAGCGCGCGGAGCTTAGAAAAGCCCTCGCATTCGGCCATCGGCAGGGAGACGAGTACGGCAAGGAGCGCGCTCTGGGCGTTTTTGCCCTTGTCCGGAACCGATGCGTGTGAAGCCGTGCCGCAGGCCGTCACGGTGATGAGACCGTCCTGGGAGAGGGAAGCGGTGAAGGTAACGCCCGTATCGCCGGAAATCCGGGCGCAGACGTCCTGCACCTGCTGCAGATCGGAGCCCTCCAGAACCGCGGAGGCCAGGTGCGGCACGATGTTCGGCACGGTGCCGCCGGTGAAGGACACTATGCGCGGAAGGGCGGCGCTCTCCTCCCAGGAGGCGGAGAACGCGGGAGTGAAATGGCCCTTTTCAGTGTTGATCACAGGGTAGTCGGCGTCAGGGGAGAAGACGGACGGCGGGTAGAAGTTTGCCCTGCCGTACTGCTCCAGATCGTCCATGCCCGTCTCTTCAGCGGAGCCCAGGATCAGGCGGCAGCTCTTCGGCAGATCCGGCGCCAGTTCGCGGGCGGCGTACATTGCGTACATCGCTGCGACGGCCGGACCTTTGTCGTCGGATACGCCGCGTCCGTACAGTATCTCACCGTGTTCGGACATGGACAGCTCGAAGGGGTCGGTAGCCCAGCCGTCGCCGGCCCCGACTACGTCGAGGTGGGCTATTATCCCCAGCGCGGCGGAGTTGTCGTTAAGATCGGCGGTCAGGACCCTGTTTTCAAAGTTGTCGGTCTTGAGCCCGTGACCGGACAGCATAGAGTCGGCGCAGGCGAGAGCCTCCGCGGGGCCTTCGCCGTAGGGCATGCCCGGCTGCGGTTTTCCCGCGGTGCTGTGTATCTCCACGAGGTCGCAAAGGTCTGCCAGAAGTTCGTCGGAATGGACGTCGAACCACTGGTCGATGCGGCGCATGAGAGCGGGATCGTTATTCATCATAAACAGCCTTTATCCCCTTATAAGTCATATAGCAGTCGTACTTCGACGTCTGTTCATAGGGAGCGTGCATCGAGAGGACCGGCACGCCCGCGTCGATGGTATCGATATTTCTGTTGCCCATGTACAGCGCGACGGTACCGCCGCCGCCCTGGTCGACCTTGCCGAGTTCGCCCATCTGCCACACGACGCCGTTCTTCTCAAAGACGGCGCGGAGACGGCCGATGATCTCGGCGGAAGCGTCGTTCGAGCCGGATTTGCCGCGGGCTCCGGTGAATTTCAGGATGCCCATGCCGTAATTCAGCTTCGCGTTGCTGCGCTTCTCCGAGACTTCCGGGAAGTTGGGGTCAAAGGCGTTGCAGACGTCGGCGGAGATGCAGAAGGACTTCTCGAAGCAGCGGCGCAGGGAAACGCCCTGAGCCTCGCAGAGATCAGTCATGAAGCACTCGAAAGCTGCGGACTGCATTCCGGAGACACCGACGGATCCGATCTCCTCCTTGTCGGCGAGGATGCATACAGCTGTTTTCGCGGGAGCGGTCGTGTCGAGTATGGCGCGGAGCTCCGCGTACGCGCAGGACCGGTCGTCCTGACCGTAGGCGCAGATGAGGGAGCGGTCGAGACCCAGGTCGCGGGCCTTCTCTGCGGGGACAGCCTCGAGCTCTGCGGAGAGGAAATCCTCCTCGGTGATGCCGTAGCGCTCGTTGAGGATCCCGAGGACGCCGAGCTTTACCCTGTCGCTTTCGGTATCGGGGCAGTCTGCCGGAAGGCTTCCGATGATTATATTGAGATTCTCGCCAGTGAAAGCTTCGCCGAGCGTCTTCTTGTCCTGATCTTTTCCAAGATGGGGAAGAAGGTCGGTTATGAACAGCACGGGATCGGCCGGATCCTCGCCGATCTTGACGTTTACGCTGGTGCCGTCCTTTTTGGCGACGACGCCGTGGAGAGCCAGCGGGATGGTGACCCACTGGTATTTCTTTATTCCGCCGTAATAGTGCGTCTTGAAGAAAGCAAGCTCGCTGTCTTCATAGAGAGGGATCTGCTTGAGATCGAGACGCGGGGAGTCGACGTGAGCCGCGGCTATGACCGCGCCTTCCGACAGAGGCTCGGTGCCCACGACCGCAAGGATGAGAGCCTTTCCGCGCACGCTTCTGTAGAGCTTGCTGCCCGCGGATATCTCCATGCCGGGCAGATACTCCCTGAAGCCCGCTTTCTCGGCCTGGGCGATGCCCTCGGCGACAGCCTCGCGTTCGGTCTTCGCGGCATCGAGGAAGGCCTTGTAGCCTTCGCAGTACTCAAAGGCGAGCACCTTCTCGTCCGTGCCGATTATATCGTGGATGTGCTTCTGCCTGTAGAAGAGTTCGTTTTTGTCAGCCATGATTCTACCTCCAAGTATAGCGGCAAAGAGAGCGCCGCATTTTTTCCTGAATCCGTCTGCCGAAGCGCAGTCGTTTATTAGCACGTAATTACAGTTCTTTCTGAAATAATCCTCTGTTTTCTGGGCCTTGATGCGCAGCATGGCGTACTCCATGCTGATGCCCTCGCGGGCCACGATGCGCTTCGCCCTTACGTCCGCCGGCGCCGTGACCGCGACGGTAAAGTCGCACAGATCGCCGAGCCCGCTCTCGATGAGGGCTATGGCGTCTACGGCGGCGAGTTTTCCGCCGACCGATTCCCAACCGTCCAGGAGACGCCTTACGTCCTCGCAGACGAATCTGTGAGCTATCGCGTTCAGGTCTTTAAGCGCCTCCTCGTCGGAGAAGACGCGTTTGCCGAGAGCCTTCCTGTCTATAACGCCTCCGGTCAGAACGCCGGGAAAGCGTTCTTCCAGCGCGGACTTCAGTTCGTCGCTGTTTTTGAGCAGGGAGTGATAGAGCTCATCGCAGTCTATTATGAGGGCGCCCCTGTCCTTTAAAACGGACAGCGCCGTCGTTTTTCCGGCACCCGTTCCGCCGGTTATGCCGATGATTGTCATTGCAGCACCTCGCAATGCAGAGTTTTCCCGATACGGCGCGGCGAGATCCCGCCCCGGCGCAGTATCCTCGGGACCGGCCCCGTGAGGTCCACTATCGTGGATTCGACGCCGACTCTGCACTTTCCGCCGTCTATAAGACATTCTATCTTCCCGTCGAAGTATTCAAGAACGGAACCGGCGTCCTTCGGACTGGGCATTCCGGATAAGTTGGCGGAAGGCGTCGCGAGAGGCACTCCGCAGATGCGCAGGAGTTCGAGCGTCATTTTATGGTCGGGACAGCGCACGCCGACGGTGTCGCCTCCGGCTGTCACTATATCCGGAACTTTATCGCTGCGGGGAAGGATCATCGTAAGAGGACCGGGCCAGAAGGCCTCCGCCAGTATGTTCGCGTATTCCGGCACCTCGCGGCAGAAGAGCGGGAGACTGTCCGCGCCGGATACCAGAAGGCTTATGGGCTTCGTCTCCGGACGGCCCTTGACCTCATATATCCGTGCGACGGCACCGCTGTCGAGCCCGTTCGCGGCGAGTCCGTATACGGTCTCCGTCGGCACTGCGCAGAGACCTCCGGACAGTATTATCTCCGCCGCGCGGGATATGCCGTCCGCGTTTTTGATTATTAGTGTCTCCATTCGGTTTCCGTTTCCTCAGTCTCCGGCGGCCTTGAGTTTTTCCGCCTGATCCGCCATGACGAGCGCGTCGATGAGTTCGTCCAGATCGCCGTTCATTATCTGTTCTATCTTGTACAGGGTGAGACCGATCCTGTGATCGGTGACTCTGCCCTGGGGGAAGTTGTACGTGCGGATACGCTCCGACCGGTCGCCGGTGCCCACCTGGCTCTTACGCTCTGCGGCCAGAGCGGCATTCTGTTTCCGCTGTTCCTCCTCGTACAGACGGGAGACCAGTATCTTCATGGCGCGGTCGCGGTTCTTGTGCTGGCTGCGCTCGTCCTGGCACTCGACGACGGTACCGGTGGGGAGGTGGGTTATGCGGATGGCCGACTCGGTCTTGTTGACGTGCTGTCCACCTGCTCCGCTGGAGCGGAAGGTGTCTATCTGGAGATCCGCGGGATTAATCTCAAAGTCGACCTCTTCCATCTCGGGGAGAACGGCCACGGTCACGGTACTTGTATGTATGCGGCCGGAGGCCTCGGTCTCAGGAACTCTCTGGACGCGGTGCACGCCACTCTCGAATTTGAAACGGGAGTACGCGCCGTCGCCCTCTATGATGAAGCTTATCTCCTTTATTCCGCCGATCTCCGTCTCGTTGAGGTTGGCGATTTCCACCTTCCAGCGGCGGGACTCGGCGTACATGGAATACATCCTGTAGAGATCGGACGCGAACAGCGCGGCCTCGTCGCCGCCGGCTCCGCCGCGTATCTCTATGATGACGTTCTTCGAATCGTTCGGATCGCGGGGCAGAAGAAGTAGCTTTATCTCCTCCTGGTCTCTGGCCGCGGCTTCCTTGGCGCGGTCCAGTTCCTCCTGGGCAAGTTCCCTGAGATCCGGGTCGCTCAGGAGCCCGAGCGCGTCTTCTATCTCCGCGGTATGTTTCAGATACCGGCGGTATGCTTCTACGACGGGAGCGATCTCTTTCTGCTCGCGGGCGAGCTTCGCGTACAGCGCCAGATCGGTGTATACTTCCGGCTGCTGCATGCGCGTCTCGAGAGAGACGTATTTCTCTTCAATTGCCCTGATCTTGTCGAACATTTCGGTGTTTCCTCTTATAAGAATGTCATAATATAATATCATATGACGTACGCTTTGTAAATAAATGGGTCTCCGGCAAATACTGTTGCCCGGAGCGCCGGTTGATGATAGGATATCTATGTGGAGGTGAAGCGCCGTGATTAAGCTGTCGAACATATCCGTACCCGCCGAACAGGGGGACAGCGGACTGGTTCATGCCGCCGCGGAGATCCTTGGCGTCGGCGAGCGCGAGATAGGACAGGTCCGTATACTCCGGCGTTCCGTGGACGCGCGGCACAAGAGCGGTGTGCGCTTCATTTACACTGCGGCGATGGAAGTCCGCGGGGAGGAGAAACTTATAGACGACGGTAAGGCCGTTCCGTATGAGGAAGGGGAGCATTACGTTTTCCCTTACTGTTTCAGTTCGTCTCCGGAGCGCCCTGTGGTGATCGGACTCGGTCCGGCCGGGATGTTCGCCGCGCTGTGCCTGGCAGAGGCCGGCGTAAAGTGTACAGTCATCGAACGGGGCAGGCGCGTCGAGGAGCGTACGGAGGACGTCAGACGTTTCTGGAACGGCGGAGCGCTGGATACCGAGTCGAACGTCCAGTTCGGAGAGGGAGGCGCGGGCACGTTCTCAGACGGCAAGCTCACGACGGGGATAAACGATATCCGTATCCCGTTCGTTCTGGAGAAGCTTGTCAGTTTCGGAGCCCCGGAAGACATACTTTATCTCGCAAAGCCCCACATCGGGACCGACAGGCTGAAGACGGTCGTCGCCTCGGTGCGGAAAAGACTGCTTGAGCTCGGATGCGACGTGCGTTTCGGCTGCCGGGCCGAGGATATAACGACAGAGAACGGTGCCGTTTCAGGCGTTCTGGTATCCGAGGGCGGGGAAGTGTCCCGTATCTGCACGAAAGCCGTGATACTCGCCCCGGGCAACAGTTCGAGGGACACGTTCGAGATGCTGAAGCGCCGAGGCGTCGCTTTAAGCGCGAAGAGCTTCGCCGTAGGTTTCCGTATAGAGCACCGCCAGCGGGACGTTGACCTTGCCCAGTACGGGCAGGCGGCCACCCTCGGCACTCTGCCCGCATCCGACTACAAGCTGGCCGTTCATCTGCCCGACGGCAGGTCGGTCTACACGTTCTGCGTGTGCCCGGGCGGCTCGGTTGTGGCGGCGGCGTCAGAACGCCAGGGCGTCGTAACGAACGGGATGAGCGAATACGCAAGAGCGGGGGAAAACTGCAACGGAGGTCTTCTCGTCAGCGTCACGCCGGAGGATTTCGGCGGCGATCCGATGAGAGCCGTGGAGTTCCAGCGCGAACTGGAGGCCGCGGCGTTCTACGCGGGAGGCGAGGATTACCGCGCGCCGGCGCAGCTGGTCGGCGATTTCCTCAGAAAGATACCGTCAGAACGCGCGGGAAGAGTCAGACCTACGTACCGGCCGGGCGTGAGATTCTGCAATCTGTGGGACGAGTTCCCGGATTTCATCTGCGAATCGGTAGCGGAGGCGCTTCCGCAGATGGAACGGAAGATCCGCGGCTTTGCTGCGGATGACGCCCTTCTCACAGCCATAGAGACAAGAAGCTCGTCGCCTGTGCGCATAGACCGCTTAAACGGCGAGTCGGTGAGCACGCCGGGACTGTTCCCCTGCGGTGAGGGAGCCGGTTATGCCGGCGGCATCATGTCCGCCGCGGTGGACGGCATAAAAGCCGCGGAAAGAGTCTGCTTGAAGATTATGTAAACCTAAACGTTCTGTATTTAAATGAAAGAACGGCAGTCCCTTTTGATCGGGACTGCCGTTTGCTTATAGGATCGGTTTTGTGATCAGAGCTGCTTCTGAGCGTTGATCTTCACGCCGGGGCCCATGGAGGACGAGGTGACGCAGGTCCTGATATACTGGCCCTTTGCCGCGGCGGGCTTCGCCTTGATGATGGCGGTGAGAAGAGTCGTGTAGTTCTCGACGAGCTTGTCCACGCCGAAGGAGACCTTGCCGATCGGGCAGTGGATGATGTTGGTCTTGTCAAGACGGTACTCGATCTTACCGGCTTTGATCTCGGTGATCGCCTGGGTGAGGTTCGGGGTGACGGTGCCGGACTTCGGGGAGGGCATGAGACCCTTCGGGCCGAGGACCTTTCCGAGAC
>JAFZSD010000060.1 GCA_017619535.1 Oscillospiraceae bacterium
AGAAAGAGCTTTTCCATCGGTCAGGCCCGGGACAAGCGCTACTACCTCGAGTGCCGGAAGATCGTCTGACCGCAAAAATGTGCGAAAAAGGCGCTGTCCCGAAGCAGCCGGTGAGGCCGGCCGGGGCAGCGCCTGTTTTATGCTTTATCAGTGATCCGCTTTTTCCAGATACTCACGCGCTTTTCTGAGCGTCTCCCTGTCGCTCTCGAAAGTAAGCGCCTTCACTGCTTTGTCAAAAGGAAGCCACTCAAGTCCGCTTACTTCGCACTCCTGATTGACGAGCTCGTCCGACACGGCTTCCGCCAGGAAGAACACGACGTCCTTCATGATGCCCGGGTAGGGTGAATAAGTGATAACGTTTCTAAATCCGGTATCCAGCGTAACTTCCAGGTTCGTCTCTTCCTTTATCTCGCGCCTTGCGGTCTGAGTCTCGGTCTCATCCTTCTCGACATGGCCTTTGGGCAGCGAAAAATGCCCGAGTCTCATCTGTTCGATCAGAAACAGATATCCGTCCCCTTCTTTCCTGTATACGACGGCCCCGCATGATTTTTCATGTTTCATTATGTTAACCTTTCCCGGATAAAATATCTTTGTATTTCCATTCCAGAATATGGCAAAAGTCCCATTTATCATTGAAAAATGGGACTTTTCTGCACATGGAGCGGGCGATGGGAGTCGAACCCACCTTTGCGGCTTGGGAAGCCTCTGTAATACCGATATACTACGCCCGCACACCGTTTCTGAACACTGTACGGGTGTTATTGTACCACATTTTTATCAAATTGCAAGCCAAAAAGCGTCCGAACTTCCGCCCCCGGATGTGACGTTCAGACGCCCTTCACGCCGTTTCGCCCGTTTTGTGAAATAATGTTCGATAAAGGTTGATACGACCGTCCAAAGATGGTAGAATTAATATACGGGTAGAACCCGATCAACTGCAAAGGGGTGGTCTCATTTGGTCAAGGTCATAATGGGCGTAAAAGGCTCCGGCAAAACGAAGCGCCTCATAGAACTCATACAAACAGCTGTCAAGGAAGAGCACGGCGATCTGGTCTGTATAGAGAGAAAACCGCAGCTCACATACGACATCCCGCATACAGTCCGGCTCGTGACCGCTTCGGACTACGGCATAAGCAGCTACGACGTGATGAAAGGCTTCATCTGCGGGCTCCATGCGGGCAACTACGACATTTCACATATCTTTATCGACAACCTGTTCAAAATACTCGGCGTTACATTCGACGAGCGGACAGAAGAGTTTTTAGCCTGGTGCGAGGATTTCAGCAACCGCGAGAACGTCAGCTTCACGATGACTGTGAGCGCGGACATATCGCTCGCATCCGATTACATGAAAAAATTCTTTTAAGATAATATGCGGCGCTCCGCGGAGCGCCGCATAGATTACTGGGGAGCGCCGCTCCCCAGCTTCATACGGTGTATATGAAAACGAACTACCAACTGGTGCTCGATTCCGAGCTCGAGCAAATCGCCGCCTCCGGCAGAACGCCGACTCTGCTCCTCCACAGCTGCTGCGGTCCCTGCAGCAGCTACGTTCTGGAGTATCTGGCGCGCTATTTCAGGATAACGGTCCTCTATTACAATCCAAATATCCAGCCGGAAACGGAATTTGACCGCCGCGCTGAAACGCAGAAACAGCTCCTCAGCGAGGCGGCGTACGAAAACCCCGTCTCTCTGATAGTGCCGCCTTACGACGACTCGGCTTTCCTCTCTGCCGTTTCCGGTCTGGAAAACGAGCCGGAGGGCGGAGCGAGGTGTCTCCGGTGCTTCGAGCTCCGTCTCGCAGAAACGGCCCGGGCGGCCCGGGACGGCGGATTCGATTATTTCACTACGACGCTCTCGGTCAGCCCTCACAAAAACGCTGAGGCGCTAAACTCCATCGGGATGTCGATGGGCGATAAGTACGGAGTCAGATACCTCTGTTCGGATTTCAAAAAACGCAACGGCTACAAGCGCTCCATCGAGCTATCATCCCTCTACGGCCTGTACCGTCAGGATTACTGCGGCTGCAGGTTCTCAATCCGCGGCCCGTCCGGCGCGGATACCGGCACGCAGACCTGAATACTTGACAAGAAAGGCGGCAGCCCCCTGTGACGATCAGAAAAATAGCATCTTCAGCCGTTATCGCGGCAGTCTATGCGGCGCTCACCATGGTGCTCGCACCCATATCATACGGAAGCATACAGTTCCGGATCGCGGAGGCTCTCTGCATACTTCCCTTCTTCTTCCCGGCTTCCGTCTGGGGGCTGTTCATCGGCTGTCTCATAGCGAATCTTCTCAGTCCGTACGGGCTGCTGGATATAATCATTGGCCCAATAGCGACGCTCATAGCAGCCATCGCCACGATGCAGCTCGGCAAGCTTCCGAGCAGCGGAACCGTCCGCACCAAAGCTCTGGCCTGTCTGCCGCCCGTCATATCCAACGCTGTACTGGTCGGCGCGGCCATCACTCTCGCCTCGGCGGCCTCCGGCGCCCGTCTTCCCGTTTTTCTCGTCAACGCTCTGGAGGTCGGGGCAGGCGAACTGGCAGTCATGTTCATCATCGGGCTGCCTCTCCTCATACTGCTCCCCAGATCGAAATGGTTCCGCGTCTTCTCGGAGAGCCTGGGCTCGCATCCCCGCTGAACAGACCCTTTTGAAAAGACTACCGCCGTCGTCCCTTCGTCGGGACTGACGGCGGTGTTTTCTTATTTCATTTATCCGGCTTAACGCCGTATCAGCGGATATATCCTTCTGGACAGGATGGCTGCCAGGATGATCTTGACAGCGTCCGGCACGATATACGGCACAACGCACATGGACAGTATCGACCCGATGCCGGTAACGTTTGCGGCTCCGGTATAGACGAACGCGAACCAGAGCGTCCCGAACGCGTAGCATACGATGAGTCCGGCCGACATGGATGCGGCCATCACGGGAAAGCTCCTGCCGAAGCGCGAGATGCCTGCTCCCGCGATGATCACAGCAGGGATGAAACCGATCATATAACCGCCGGTCGGTCCCAGGATGGTCCCTATGCCGGCGCGGAAACCTGAAAACACGGGGACTCCCGCTGCGCCCAGCAGTATGTATACAATAACGGCAGCCACGCTCTTCCTCGTGCCGAGCAGCCCCGCCGAAAGGAAGATTGCAAGCGTTTGCAGCGTGAACGGCACGGTGGAAGGGATGGATATCCACGAGCAGATCACCAGGACCGCCGTGAACAGTCCAACCTCCGCCATATCCCGTACAGTAAGTTTCTTCGTTCCCTTATCGCGCAACGTTCTCATCCCCGGTCTCCTGTCGTCACAGGGAGTATAGCATGCAGCCGGGATATTGTCAACCTTCTTATCGTATCGTGGTTAACTTAGACGCCGTTCGTTCCCTCTTGATTGGGAGTCCGGTTTGAAGTATAATCTAGCGGTAAGCGAAAGCCGTGTATTTCGTGCAAGGAGTTGTTCATATAATGAGAGATTACCGTGAAGAATTTGAAAAAAGAGTCGATTTCATCAAGGGCGTTCTGAAGAGCAGCGGCGCCTCCGGAATCGTATACGGCAACAGCGGCGGTAAGGATTCCGCTCTGGTCGGCATCCTCTGCAAGGCTGCCTGCCCCAACACCGTCGGGATCATAATGCCGTGCGCCTCCAAACGCAATTTCGGCGAGGACAAAGACGACGGCATGGCCGTAGCGGAGCAGTTCGGCATAGAGACCCGGACCGTCGACCTTACCCCTGTGCGCGAGGCCGAACTCGAGGCTCTGAAAGGCATTACCGAGACCAATCCTTCCGCGGTGACGAACATCGCTCCCCGTCTCCGTATGATCACTCTCTACGCGGTCGCCGCCAGCGAGAACATGCTCGTAGCCGGTACCGGCAACCGCAGCGAGTACTACATGGGCTATTTCACCAAGTGGGGCGACGGAGCCTGCGATCTCAACCCTATCCGCGATCTCACGGCGACTGAGGTCTTCGAGTTCCTGCGTTATCTCGACGCGCCTGCCCACATCATAGAAAAAGCCCCCTCCGCCGGACTCTTCGAGGGTCAGACGGACGAGGCGGAGATGGGCGTTACCTACAAGGCGATCGATGATTTCCTGCTCTACGGGACCGTGTCGGAGAAGGACGCCGCGGTCATCGACAGATACCACAGCCGCAGCGAACACAAGCGCACCGGCATGGCGGTGTACTCCGAGTAACGATCGAGTCCGACAAAATAATAAGGAAGATATATCGGGCGACGGCACGGAGCCGTCGCCCGATATCTTTTTTTATTTACCGTTATTCTGTTTCAGGCGGTGAACTCAACGGTCCTGAAAAGCTTCAGGTTTCTGTTCTCCGCCGCGCTCTCGCAGAGGACTTCGATGACCGAGCCGCAGTAGCCCTCGGTCCATTCTCCGTCCGAGTGGGTCAGGATGACCTCCGTCTCCTCGCAGGGATCGGTAAGGCAGTCGTAGAGAGCGTCGAGGTTGAACCCGTAGTAGGACGGAAAACCGAAAGCCTCGGCAAGCCGTTCGTGGGTAGCTCTTCTCTCCTCCGCGGTATCTCCGCCCAGGAGCCTGCAGTCAAGTACGATAGTCCTCATTGTGCCTTCCCCTCCGCTGTGTACAGGAGCGTGAAGCTCTCGTAGTGATCGTCAGTGTAGTATATGAGACCGTCGTTCGAGAAAACGATCCGCTTGGCCCCCCGGGATGATTTCCCCAGGGTGTCTATGTCGCACTCGGTCCATTTCCGTCCGGATGCGCTGGGGAGCTGCCCCTCATAGTTTCCGAACCGCCCGCCGCCGATGCAGCATCCGGGGGCGTATTTTTCGATGGAGCCTCCGCTCCAGCCGAGGCTCTCCGCCTTTTCCTTCGTGATGTAGTTCACGGGTAGCTTGCCGTAGGTGTGGATGTACAGCGCCACGTCCTCGACGGAATAGTATTTGCCGTCCTCGTCGGGCACGTTCTCCGTGCTGTCAGCCTCTTCCGGTGTCTGCGTCTGGGACTCGGCGCCCGGGGTCTTTTCTTCCTGCTCCGCGATGTTCTCGTCGATCTTGTCGATGACGTAGTCGGTTATGGCGTTGGCTATCTCCTCTTTGGAGATACTGACGCAGCCGGCAAGCAGCGCCAGGAGCATCACCGCCGCCAGCAGCAGTATAAGCAGTCTTTTCATTTGTCTAACTCCGTCAGTTTCTGGATTATGTCAACCTGTCTGCGGTCAGACCGCGAGCACCTGGATCTTGCCTTCAGCCGCCGTGACGCCCACCTTCTTGACAGGGTGCGCATAGTTCGTGATTATCTCACTTGCGATCTTGTCCTCTATATCCGTCTGAATCAGGCGGCGGAGGTTCCTCGCTCCGTAGGTGATCGAATATGCCTTATCCGTGAGCCATTTGATCACGGTGTCGTCATACGTCAGCTCTATCGCCTTCTCCGCCATGGAGTCTTTCAGCTCGTCGAGCATGAGCTTCGCGATCTTTCCGAAGTCCTCCTCTGTGAGATGGTTGAAGCAGACGATCTCATCCACGCGGTTTATGAACTCCGGACGCAGGAAGTCGTTGAGGGCCTTCATGGCCTTCTCGCGTCCCTGTTCGTTCAGCGTCCTGTTGAATCCGACCGCGCCGTCCTTCCTGTTGCTGCCGGCGTTGGTCGTCATGATGATGACCGTGTTCTCGAAATTGACCGTGCGTCCGTGGGCGTCGGTTATACGTCCGTCGTCGAGGATCTGAAGCATGATGTTCAGAACATCCGGATGCGCTTTTTCGATCTCATCGAAGAGCACGACGCTGTAAGGCTTGCGCCGTATCTTCTCCGTCAGCTGCCCCGCCTCGTCATAGCCGACGTAGCCCGGGGGCGAGCCTATGAGCCGTGACACGGTGTGCTTTTCCATATACTCGGACATGTCCAGGCGCACGAGGGCGTCCGGCGAATCGAACAGATCCTCAGCCAGGCGCTTTACGAGTTCCGTCTTTCCTACGCCGGTGGAACCGACGAAGATGAAGGAGACGGGCTTATGCTTCGGGGATATGCCCACCCGGTTCCTGCGTATCGCGGAACATACGGCCGCCACCGCCTCGTCCTGGCCTATGATATGCGCCTTGAGCCTGTCGTCGAGCTCACTTAAGCGCTTGAACTCGTCTTCGCGGATGCTGCTGGCCGGGATCTTGGTCCAGAGCTCTATTACGCGGGCGAGGTTGTCCAGCGTCAGCTCGGGCAGGCCTTCCGCGTCCAGCTCAGCGAGCTGCTGCTCGAGCTGCATGTCCGCGCTTCGGAGCTCGGCGAGACGCTCGTACTCGGGATTACCCACCGCTCCGGTCAGGATCTTCTCCCGCTCCTTGCGGATGTCGTCGCGGTCCTTGCGGACGGCGTCCCGCTTCGCGATGACGTCGCTCTTCAGGTTCATATCCGAGCAGGCCTCGTCTATAAGGTCGATCGCCTTGTCGGGCAGGAATCTGTCGGTTATATATCTCTCGGAAAGCAGCACGGCCTGCCGGGCGATCTCGTCCGGAATGACCACGCCGTGGAACTTCTCATAATACCCCTTTATCCCGAGGAGTATTTTGACGGAATCGCTGATGGAGGGCTCGTTCACGATAACGGTCTGGAAGCGCCGTTCCAGGGCAGCGTCTTTTTCGATGCTCTTGCGGTACTCGTTGAACGTGGTGGCGCCGATCACCTGTATCTCGCCGCGGGAAAGCGCCGGCTTGAGGATGTTCGCCGCGTTCATGGAGCCTTCCGCATCGCCGGCTCCGACGAGATTGTGCACCTCGTCGATGACCAGGATGATGTTGCCCTTCTTCTTGATCTCGTTTATGAGCCCCTTCATGCGGCTCTCGAACTGGCCCCGGAACTGAGTGCCGGCGACCAGCGCGGTAAGGTCGAGGAGGTGGACCTCCTTGTCCTGCAGCTTGTATGGGACGTCGCCATTCGCTATGCGTGTGGCCAGTCCCTCGGCTATAGCCGTCTTGCCGACGCCGGGCTCGCCGAT
>JAFZSD010000061.1 GCA_017619535.1 Oscillospiraceae bacterium
GTCTCGTTCCTGCACTCCTCCAGCTTCTTCTGGCCGGCGAGGATGTACATGGTGAGCTCCTTGAAGTACGCCTGATTCATGTCGTACATGCGGTCGAGCATGGCGGCGTCCTTGAGGAGGGTCACCTGGTGCTGCTCGAGCATGCCGGAGATCTTGTCCACGTTGACCTCGGCCTTGGCGTAGTCGGCTTTGAGCTCCGCTATCTTGTTCTGCGCCTTGCGCTTGATGCCGAGGAAGCCCTTCTTCTCGTTTTCGTCGAAGTTGAGGCCGCGGAGCTCGACGACAAGGCTGGACAGCATATCGCCGACCTCGCCGAGATCCTTGGTACGCACGCCGTTAAGCGCCTTGTCCGAGAAATCGGCGACGTTCTTCTGGGAGGCGGCGCCGTAGGTCAGCACGGCGTTCGTGTTGGTGATGTCGATCTGCGCGGCAAAATCCTCGACAGCCTTCTGCTCCTCGGGGGTGAGCTGGCTGATGTCGGGCTTTACGGCGACGGCGTCGCGCTCCTCCTGCTTCTTTGCCTCGGCTTCGGGATCGAATGCCGCGGCAGCTGCCTGCGCTGCTGTTGCTGCGGGGGCGTCAAAAGTCAGATTCGGTACATAGTTGAAATCGTCGGCCATTTTCAGATCTTCCTTTCAAATCATATATGGTTAAGTTTAGAATTCTCGCAGGTTACAACATGTAATTGTATGACATATGCCGGACCGTGTCAATGTTTTGGGGGCAAAAACCCGCTCCGCTTGACTTTGTCAGCCCGTAAATATATTATTATAATGTTGAGCGGCTCTCATAACATGTTTTGCGAACGCCGCAACGGAGGTCATACCATGGTAAAGATCGCGCCTTCCATCCTCTCCGCGGACTTCTCCCGTCTCGGCGAGGATATACTCTCCGTATCGTCTGCCGACTATCTGCATTTCGACGTCATGGACGGTATATTCGTGCCCAACATATCGATAGGCATACCGGTCCTTGCGTCTGTTAGGAAGTTCACGGATATGACTCTCGACGTACATCTCATGATAACGAGACCCGTAAGATACGTCCGTATGTTCGCCGAGAACGGCGCCGACATCGTCGTCTTCCACGTGGAGGCCGACGAACCTGATCAGATAGCCCAGGCCATCTCAGAGGTCAAGGCCTGCGGCAAGAAAGCAGGCCTTTCTGTAAAGCCCGGCACTCCCGTCCGGGAACTTCTCCCCTACCTCAACGATCTGGATCTGGCTCTAGTCATGACTGTGGAGCCCGGCTTCGGCGGGCAGAAGTTCATGGCCGACATGATGCCGAAGGTGGAGATGCTCCGCCGGGAGATCGACTGCCGCGGGCTCTCCTGCGAGCTTGAAGTGGACGGCGGCGTCAATCCGGAGACCGCCCGCGTCTGCATAGAGGCCGGAGCCGACGTTCTCGTCGCGGGAAGCGACGTGTTCAAAGCCGCCGACCGCGCAGCGCGGATCGCCCAGCTTCGCGGCTGAACCGCAGAAAACCACCACCGTCAGGAGGATAAACGTGAGCAATTTACCGAACGCGCTGGAAGTACTGGTAGAAAAATTCGCGGCTCTTCCCGGGATCGGGCAGAAATCCGCCCAGCGTCTCGCTTTTCATCTTCTCTCCCTTTCAGACGAGGACGCCGCATCCTTCGCCGACGCCATAGTGGATGCAAAGCGCTCAATCCACTTCTGCGCCGTATGCCAGAACTATACCGACGCCGAGATCTGCCCCATCTGCAGCAGTCCCCGGCGCGATGAGCGCGTCATCTGCGTCGTCGCCGACCCCAAGGACGTCGCCGCGATTGAACGCGCCCACGAATTCAACGGCCACTATCACGTCCTCCACGGCGTCATCTCCCCCATGAAGCGCATAGGCCCAGACGATATAAAGATCAAGGAGCTCGTCGACCGGGTAGCCTCCGGAAATGTTGACGAGATCATCATGGCCACCAACCCGGATACCGAGGGCGAGACCACCGCGAAATACATCTCCCGCCTGCTCAAGCCCTTCGGGGTCAAGGTTACCCGCCTGGCATCGGGCATACCCGTCGGAGCCGATCTTGAATTTGCCGACGACGCCACCCTCATGAGGGCCCTGGAAGGCCGTTCGGAGATGCTCTGACGCCCGCTCCGGCGGTGCCGGTTGACATAACGTGCCCATACGGCATATAATCACTGCCGCTGCGCCTGGGCGCCGCGGCTGCAAACAAGGCTTTTCGTACAGCGCCGCTGTACTTTATAAACAACCTGACATGGCCGTGCATGAGCTTTGCGCGGCGGTCCCGTTCCGGACGATCGAGGGTCCGGGACGTTCCGCCGTCGGCAGGGCTTTTCGTGCTATGTCCTAACACTGAAAAACACGATCACAGTAAAGGAGAACATACTCTTAATGGCAAAGGTAAAAGCACAGAAACTGAAAATAATCTCTCTTGGCGGTCTCAACGAGATCGGCAAGAACATAACCGTATACGAATACGGAGGCGACATCCTCGTCGTCGACTGCGGCCTCGGCTTCCCCGAGGACGACATGTACGGCGTGGACATGGTCATTCCGGATTTCACCTATCTGGTCCAGAACAAGGACAAGGTCCGCGCCATCGCGATAACCCACGGCCACGAAGACCACATCGGCTCGATCCCCTACCTGCTCCGCGAGGTGAACGCCCCTATCTACGCCACGCGTCTGACCGCCGGTCTCATAAAGGGTAAGCTCGAGGAGCACAAGCTCATGGCCAAGGCCGACATTCGCTCCCTGGAGGCCGGCGACACTTTCACCGCCGGCTGCTTCAAGGTGGAGTTCATCCACACGAACCACAGCATATCCGACTCGGTAGCAATGGCCATAAAGACGCCTGTCGGCATGATCATCCATACCGGTGACTTCAAGGTGGACGCCACGCCCGTAAGCGGAACGATGCTGGACGTCGCCCGCTTCGCCGAGCTCGGCAAGAAAGGCGTCCTCGCCCTGCTGTCCGACTCGACAAACGTGGAGCGTCCCGGATACTCCTCCTCCGAGAGCAAGATCGGCGAGCGTTTCGACGAACTGTTCGCCGGCTGCACCAGCAGGATCATAATCACGACTTTCGCGTCGAACGTCGACAGGATAAAGCAGGTCATCGCCTGCGCCGAAAAGTACGGCCGCAAGGTAGCGATCACCGGCCGCAGCATGGAGAACACCGTCCGCATAGCGATAGAGCTGGGATACATAGATCCTCCGAGGGGCATCCTCATAGAGCAGTCCCAGATCAAGAAGCTCCCGGACGACAGAGTGGTCATCATCACCACCGGCAGCCAGGGCGAGCCCATGAGCGCCCTGTACCGCATGGCCTTCTCAGGCCACAAGCAGCTCGACATCAAGAGCGGAGACCTGGTGATCATTTCCGCGTCGGCCGTTCCCGGTAACGAGCGCACCGTGAGCCGGGTCATAAACGAGCTGTTCCGCCGCGGCGCGGAGGTCATATACGACAAGCGGGCGGACATCCACGTCTCCGGCCACGCCTGCCGCGAGGAACTCCGTATGATGCTCTCGCTCACCAAGCCGAAGTTCTTCATCCCCGTCCACGGCGAGTACCGCCATCTGTATTCTCACGCCAAACTGGCGCAGCAGATGCAGATCCCGCAGCAGAACATCATCATCAGCGATATAGGACGGGTCATCGAACTGACCGCCCGCAGCATAAAGCTCAACGGGACCGTACCCTCAGGCCAGATCCTGGTGGACGGCAGCGGCATAGGCGACGTGGGGAACATCGTTCTCCGGGACAGAAAGCATCTCGCCCAGGACGGAATGCTGGTGGTCTTCATCACGCTCTCCAGTGAGGACGGCAGTCTTATCGCCACTCCGGATATAATCACGAGAGGCTTCATCTACGCCAAGGAGTCGGAAGATCTCATAAGCGAACTCAAGGAAGTCGTGATGGACACCCTGTACGACTGCCAGCAGCAGCACGTGACCGACTGGACGACGCTCAAGGCAAGCGTCAAGTCCGACCTCGCCAACTACCTCTACCGCAGGCTCAAGCGCAACCCGATGATCCTGCCCGTCATAAACGAGGTGTGATAAGGTGAACATACAGATCTTCGGAAAGTCCAAGTGCTTCGATACGAAGAAAGCCGAACGGTACTTCAAGGAGCGGCGGATAAAGTTCCAGAGCATCGACATCATCCGCTACGGCATGAGCCGCGGCGAGTTCACCAGCGTCTTGTCCGCCGTCGGCTTCGACGCCCTGTTCAACGAGAACGCCCCCGGCGCCGAGTACGTCAGGTATCTCGCCCATGACGCCGACAAAGTCGAGAAACTTCTCGAGGACCCCTCGCTCATCAGGACGCCGGTGGTCCGCAACGGCAGAAAAGCCACCGTCGGATACTGTCCCGACGTCTGGAAGCAGTGGGAAAAGGAATAACGTAACGGTTATTATTGCCGGGACGCGGCCGGAGACGCCGCGTCCCGGTATTTTTATTCCATATTCTATACATAAACTTGCTGTATTTCGCCGTTATCTGAATAATTATACATATATCCTTATAACATTTGCATAATATCGCCGCGTGCGGTATCTCAATTTTTATCAATAAAACGCTTGTTGTAGCGGCCTCTTCGTGATAGAATAATAAAAATGTTACAGGTCCGTGACGAGCCTTAGCATTAACCAGGATCGGAGGTGTCTGCCATGAGTACAGCTTACCTGATACTTGAGAATGGCAAGGTCTTTAAAGGCGAGTCTTTCGGTTTCGACGGCGAGACCGAGGGCGAGCTTGTCTTCACTACCGATATGATCGGCTGTCTGGAAACTCTTACCAATCCGTGCTACTGCGGGCAGATCGTTGTCCAGACCTTCCCCCTTGCCGGAAACTACGGCGTTATCCCCGCCAATTTCGAGAGTGAAAACGTCTGGCCGAAGGCATATATAGTCAGAGAATGGTGTCGGGATCCCTCGAATTTCCGAAACGAGGGCGATCTTGACGCCTTTTTAAAATCCCGTGAGATCCCCGGCATATGCGGGATCGACACCCGCGCCCTCACGAGGATAATCCGGGACGCCGGCAGGATGACCGCCCGGGTCTCGAAGAACCCCGTCCTCACCAGCAGCGAACTGGCCTCTCTCATGGCCTACAAGGTGACGGGCTGCGTCCCCGAGGTCTCCGCGAAAACGCCGTATTACCTGAACGGCGGCCCCGACGCCAGATACAACATCGTCGTCTGGGATTTCGGCGTAAAGAAGAGTATGCTCGACGCCCTCACGTCCATGGGCTGCAATCTCGCCGTAGTGCCGGCCGACACCCCGGCGCGGAAGATCGCCGGCCTCGGGCCCGACGGCGTCGTCCTGTCCAACGGACCCGGCGACCCTGCCGAGAACGAGGATATAATACGCGAGATATGGACCCTTTCGAAAAACGAGTTCCCGACTCTGGCCGTCGGCCTGGGCCATCAGATGCTCGCCATAGCCAGAGGCGCCAAGACGGCGAGGATAGGCTGCGGCCACTACGGTTCCAACCACCCCGTCATGGACAAGTACACGGGCAGGGTCTTCATCACCTCCCAGCACCACTCCTACGCTGTGACGGAGGACAGTCTTCCGACTTCCCTCAACATCAA
>JAFZSD010000062.1 GCA_017619535.1 Oscillospiraceae bacterium
CATGTAGAGTCCGCGCTCGTGGCAGAAGGAGACGACTTCGCGAACGGTGGCCTCGTCGAGAGCGTCGGAGAAGATCGTCTCACCAAGGACTGGATCGGTTATCAGGGCACCGTTATAGCAGATGGACCAGTGTTCGATCCCTATCTGACCTGCTATCGCCTCGGCGGAATACAGGGAGCGTCCTGTGGCGACGGCAAAGGAAACGCCGGCTTTGTGGCATTTTTTCAGGAGCCTGATGCTTCCGGCGGTGACTCTCTTCCGGCTGTCCAGCAGCGTGTTGTCGAGATCGGTAGCGATTAGCTTTATCATGGCGTTGCCCCCTTTGGACCGGCTGTTCAGCCGGCGAGCAGGTATACGATTATCGCGTGAATGAAGAGCACGAAGACGACGATGAGTATCGCGAAGTGGAAGCCGTAGATAAACCAGCGCGTCCGCAGCCACTTTACTTTTCTCGGATGGTCGAATAGATACATGGATTCAAGGTCGTCGCTCTTTTTGTATTCCTTTATGAGTTCCTTGCGACTGGCACTGTCGGTGCATTTCTGCAGTTCACGCATGCGACGGAGCGGATCGGGCAGTTTCTCCCCGTTCAGGTTTATATCCACCAGCGTGAGATATGCATTTTTGGCGGCGTTGGAATGATTGTCGAAGACGCCGTACCAGCGGTGGATGAGGCCGAGGGCGATGCCGCCGGCAATGAGCTGGATGACATACAGCGCGATCGTCATGCCGGTATCGCTGTTCGAGAAGTTGAAAGCGAGAAGTCCGGCTACGACAGCCATGTACACTCCGGTAAAAGAATGTATCTCATTTTCAACGTGACGCGCGTGGGTTAGGTTCTCCTTCATGCAGTCCGAAAGGAAGGGAACAAGGTCTGTTTCGGGCATAAGCCCTACCTCCGTTCTTGCAGCCGCGTTTTGTGTACGCGGTACGTTTCCATTTTTAACTATTTTACCGCAAAGAGATACGCCTTTCAACTTTTTTCGGCGCGGGGCCGGAATCGGTACGCGGCGTTGTTGCCGAAGCGGCGGTAAAATAGTATAATCGGCATGAGGACGGTATCGGAGGTGACGCGTATGGAACTCGGTTACGAGCCCGCCCGGAAAGAAGATATCGAAGCGCTTTTCGAATTCAACCGGGAGCTCATCGAAAAATACGAGGATCCCGGGAGCATCGACCTTCAGGAAGTGCTGGCCTGGGTGCGCCGTAAGCTTGAAAAACGGCTGGACGAGTATGTCCGCGTCACCGCGGACGGAAGACTTGCAGGGTACTGCCGCATCTGCCTGGACGGCGGGGAAGCAGAGCTGGACGATCTGTATATCCTCCCTGAATACCGGGGCCGGGGCATAGGGACGGCAGCGGTGGAAAAATGCTGCGCGGATGCCGGACGTCCCGTAAAGCTGTACGTTTTCGCAAAAAACGAAAAGGCGGTATCCCTGTACAGGAAACTCGGTTTTGAAATAACGGAAAAAGTCGGAGAAACGCGTTATATCATGCGCAGAGGCCCGGAGTACGCGGCGGAAGCAGCGGATAGGGAAACGGAGGACGGAAAAATGAAAGAGATAGAGATCTTTTACCTTAAAGGATGCCCGTACTGCATGAAGGCGAGGAAAGCCGTTGAGGAGCTTCAGGCAGAGAACGCAGCGTATGCGGGACTGGAGCTCAGATGGATAGAGGAGAGCGAGAACCCGGGTCTGGCCGACAGCCGCGATTACTACAACGTTCCGTCTCTTTTCTATGGAGGCGAAAAGCTCTATGAGGCCAAACCTCTCCACGGTTACGATATGATAAAGGGGAGCATCAGAAGCGCATTCGATAAAGTACTGGCAAAATAATTAAAGCAACTATTGTAAAACAGCCGCGGCGTTCGATCGCCGCGGCTATTCGTATGATAGGGCAGTCTTCGGTATCAGAGGTCTATGCGCTCGAAACTGTATTCGGAACGCTTTTCGGAAAGGAAAGTCACGACGGCGTATATGACCGCACCTGCAGCCAGTATCGCCAGCTGAAGGCCCATGCGTTTGCCGGAAGGGTCGTTCAGGAATTCCAGGCCCGGAACGTGGTGGAGGCTCTCGCCTATCCCGATCGTTATCATCGTCACGACTATGAATATGATGAAAGGCTTGCCGATCTTGTAGGCGGTCCTGAAGAAACCGCGGAGGAATATGAGATTGAACAGGGCGAAGATAATGAGCACGAAAGCCAGATACAGGGGCGTCGCGTTCATCATGACGTTCGTTTTGTAGACGGGGGAATCGGACATGACGGTCATCCTGATCACTGTGAACACGGCCATGAGAAGGAAGGCCACCAGTTCGAAAAAGCATACGGATATGAACTTTGCCCTGACGGCGTCGTTCTTGCGCACCGGCAGGAGCGCAGTATAGAGGATGTCGTTCGCCTCGCCGGCGTTCTGGAACGAGTGGAACAGACCCAGACACACGAAGAAGCTTCCCAGGAGTATCGGATAGCCGGGAATGAACGTCATGAGAGAGAAGAGGAGGAACAGCCATGCCAGCGGCGAGGTCGCCAGCTTCAGTTCCTTGTCAAGCAAGTTTTTCATGATAGTCCTCCTTCTCGTAGTGGAGCATGATCTCCTCGAGATTGCCGCCTATGCCGTTCTCACGGCAGGAGGCTATATAGCTCTCCATGGGCTCGGACGCGAGTATCCGTCCGTTCTTTATGTAAGTGATCGAGTCGGCGCACTTGTCGAGATCGGACGTGATGTGAGTGGAGAACAGTACGGAGACTCCGTTTCCGCGCAGGACGTCGAAGATGTCCAGGAGCTCGTCGCGGGATACGGGATCAAGACCGCTGGTCGGCTCGTCAAGGATGAGCAGCTCGGCCCTGTGGGAGAGGGAGAGACAGAGGTTGAGCTTGACCTTCATGCCCTCGCTGAGCTGGGAAGGCGTCTTGGACTCGTCGAGGTCGAAAGCGGTCATGTATTTGCGGTACGCATTCTCGTCCCAGTTGGGATAGAAACTTCTGGTCACCGCGACGATGTCGCGGATCTTCTTTCTCTTGTAGTAATCTACGGCTCCGCCGGCGTAGCCTATGCGCCGTTTTATCTCCTCCTCGCTTTCATGCAGGTCGAGACCGAAATACCGGATCTCGCCGGCGCTCGCGTGGACGAGGTTGAGTATGGACTTGAGCGTGGTCGTCTTGCCGGCGCCGTTTCGCCCGATAAAACCCATGATGCAGGCCCGGGGTACGCTGAAGCTCACGTTCTCGAGCCGGAATTTCGGGTACTCCTTGCAGAGCCCTTTTACCTCCAGTACAGGATCACTCATCGTTTTCCTCCTTGAATACGATACTCGCCAGACTGTCGAAGCGGCTCTTCGGCGGGATGGCGATCCCACGCTTCACGTCGCCGAGAAGCAGAAGAGTGTCGCCCGGCTCGATGCCGAAGATATCCCGCGCCTGCTTCGGAATGACGATCTGTCCCTTTTCTCCGACCGTGGCGGTCCAGGCGTAAGTCCCTTTCGGGCGCTTCATATGGATCACTCCCATATAGTATGATTTGTTATACAAATCATACTTCACGAAAAGCAGATTGTCAACAGCGTATTCGGGAAAAATGAAAGAAACAGCCGCCATGGGGAAGACCCGGGCGGCTGAAGGATATGTTATCGTCTGATCGTTATCCGACGCTGAAAGTTGCGACGTACTGCGTGTCCTCTTCACAGGAGATGCCGGGATCGCCGACCGTGAGCACGGGCGAAAGGCCGAGCTCCTCCGCTGTCAGCGCGAAGTGGCACATTGCGATGCCAACGTCGATCTTCTGCAGGTCTCCCGTGGCGTCGCTGACATAGCCCCGCGAGCGCTTCTCATAAAAATGTACGCTGTTCCGGGATACGACGGCGCGCCAGGGCTGTTTATTGACCGCCGACGGCGCGAGCCTCACCGCTTCCAGCGGCTCCGCAAGGGCGCCGGCGCGGTCCTCCGTGAGAGGCGTGTCGAAGCTTCCATCGAAGAATACTTCCCCGAAGGACAGACGTTTGTCCGCCTTTATCCCTTTCCTCATGAGCGTTTCCCTCAGCGACATCTTAGCGGCGGGAAAACCGACGGGGCTCACACAGGGCATGATCTCGCCGTCATTTAGTTCCATCGCTTTTTCGAACGCCTTCCTGTCCATGGTGCCGCCCAGCCACGTCGTGCCGAGGCCCAGAGACTGGGCGTACAGGACGAGGGCTTCAAAAGAAAAACCGAAGGCTTCTTCCATATGCTCCGTCCTTGCGGACTTTGCGCCGATATAAAGCGGCGCTCCGGTGATGACGGCGCTGGTCAGTTTATATTCTTCCGGTTCCAGAAGCCTGAACTCCACGGGGATCCCGTAGGGGTTTTCGATCTTCTCCATGAAGGAGACGAGTTTTTCCTTCAGTTCGCCGCCTATATCTTTCCCGTCGAAGGTGCGTACGCTGCGCCTTTCACGCACAAGCTCCAGGATGTTTTCCATATCGGACCTCCAGTTTTCCGGCGGCGCGGGAGGGGCTCCGCGCCTTTACAACGAGTCCTTAATCTGATAAAATTCTACCGCGGAGACACCGCTCCGTCAATAACCGGCGCGCACCGGCAGAGCGCGGGGAGGGAGCATATGAAGACCGTATTATTCGACCTTGACGGGACGCTGCTCCCGATGGATCAGGACGAGTTCGCAAACGGGTATTTCAGATTTCTCGTCAGAAAGATGGAGCCCTACGGATATGAAGGCCGCGCCCTGATAAAAACAGTATGGGGCGGCACAGCCGCCATGGTGAAAAACGATGGCTCCCGTACGAACGAGGAGGCGTTCTGGCGCTTCTTCGCTGACACCTACGGGGAGGACAGTCTGAAGGACAGGGCCCTGTTCGAGGAGTTCTATGCGACGGATTTCATCTGTGCGAAGGATTTCTGCGGATTTACGCCCAGAGCCACGGAGGCCGTGCGCAGGGCAAAGGAACTGGGCGGCCGCGCCGTGCTCGCCACGAATCCCATTTTTCCCGATACGGCGACGCGCAGCCGCATAGATTGGGCCGGACTGGATCCTGAGGATTTCGAGCTGTATACCACCTATGAGAACATAGGCTGGTGCAAACCGAATCCTGAGTACTTCCGGGAGATCATGCGCAGACTGGATCTCCGGCCGGAGGACTGCATCATGGTCGGAAACGACGCGGACGAGGACATGGCAGCGGAGAAGACGGGGATGAAAGTGTTCCTTCTCACCGACTGCCTGATCAACAAGTCGGGAGCGGACATAGACAAGTGGCCCCACGGAGGCTTCGGCGAACTGATCGCTTTCATCGAGTCCGAGCTGGGCGCATGACGGACAAAGAGGTGCATGAAGTGAAGAGCATATATCTGGCGGGCGGATGTTTCTGGGGAGTCCAGAGGTTCATCGACCAGTTCGACGGCGTGCTGGAGACTGAGGTCGGCTATGCCAACGGTCCGGATACGGCGCCGTCCTACCGCGACGTGTGCGGCGGGACCGGCCATGCGGAAACGGTGCGCGTCGTTTACGACGAGAAGGTCATGCCCCTCGAAAAGTTGCTGGGCTACTATTTCACCGTTATCGATCCCCTGTCCGTCAACAGGCAGGGAGGAGACTCCGGAGTCCAGTACAGGACCGGGGTCTACTATGAGAGCGAAGACCAGCTTCCCGTCATACGGGAAGTGTTCGGGCGCGAGGAGAGAAAGGCGGGAGCGCCGCTGGCTGTGGAGCTTATGCCTCTGAAGAACTTCTTCTCAGCCGAGGAATACCATCAGAAATACCTGGAGAAGAACCCGGAGGGCTACTGCCACATTCCGCGCAGGTTCTTTTCCGTAGCAGAGGAAGAAAAGAAAGCAGGAAACTGACGGAGGCGTATCATGCGTCCATTTGCACATTTCAAAACGATAACGGAACACAGGAACCTCGTATGCAGATACTGTTTCCGTCTCGGCCTGAGGTGGCAGGGGATCACCCACGACCTGAGCAAGTACTCCCCGGCGGAGTTCTGGCGGGGGGCAAAATACTATCTGGGATACCGCAGTCCCAACGACGAGGAACGGATCGAGACGGGCGTTTCGATGGCGTGGCTACACCATAAAGGCCGGAACAAACATCATTTCGAGTACTGGATCGATTACTGTCTCACGCCGGAAGGAAAAGTATATTTCGGCGGGAACAAAATGCCGATGAAATACGTCGCCGAGATGTTCTGCGACCGCGTTGCGGCCAGCCGGATCTATCTCAAAGACAAGTATACGGACGGTTCGCCGCTGGCGTTCTACGAGCAGTCCAAGAGCAGGATACTCATCCACCCGGAGACGGGAGAGGAGATCGAGACCATGCTCCGTGTCCTCAAGGAGGAGGGCGAGGAGGCCGCCTTCGCCTACGTGAGGTCGAGGCTCGCAGGAGGGCCGCGAAGGGAGTTTGCGGACCCGGATACCGGCGGAAATACAGAATGACATACCGCAGCGCCACGTCTGAGGAAGACGGGGCGCTGTTTACTATACGCGCAGGATGTGCTATCATTGACCACGGCGAAACGCGCGCCTTAACGCGCGCAGTACATGGAACAAGGAGGAAGACATGGCATTTTCAAGCTATTTGGACGGAAAGCGCCGGGACTGCGCCGAACTCGTCGCTGAGCTCAGGAAACGCTTTTCGTATGTGAGCGTGCTGGGGACCGACGTCAGGGCGGCCGCCTACCGCGCGGACCGCATGAGCTCCGCGGCCCAGGACGCGCCGGGAGAATGCGGATTCGTCGTGAAGATGCACGACGGCAGGTCGTTTTTCGAGTATTCGCTGGACGACATATCCGGAGACAAGAAGGAGATAGCGGACAGGATCGCGTCCGCCGTGGAGACTGATCCGCGACTCCGGGGACGCATGATCAGCGCCGGGGTCCTTAAGGACGAGCCGCTGAAGGAGGACTTCGTCAGGGAGACGGATTTCGACAGTTTCAGCGACGCCCAGCTTCTCGGGATATGCCGCGAGCTGTCTGCCGAGCTCTGCGCTGCGGACGAAAAGGTCAGGAACGCGATCTGCGGGATCCAGCCCTATGTAGTATCCAAGCTGTTCGTCAGCGAGAACCGGGAGCTCTCACAGTTCTACGGCTGGGCGAACGGCTTTCTGGTCGCGCTGTATCAGGACGGCAAGATGGTGGCCGCCCGTCAGATCGAAGGCTCCGACAGCATGAAAGAGATAATCAGGAATCTTCGCGGCAGTACCGGGAAGGTCATAGACCTCGCCCGCCATCTCGTGACCGCGAAACCGATAGAGCCCGGAGTCTACGACATCATAACCGACAGCTCCATCACCGGCCTTATCGCCCACGAGGCCTTCGGACACGGTGTCGAGATGGACCAGTTCGTAAAGGACCGCGCTCTGGGTAAAAACTGCATGGGACAGTACGTGGCGTCGCCCATAACGAACATGCACGACGGCGCGGCGGCAGCCCACAGCGTCGCGTCCTACTTCTTTGACGACGACGGAGTGCTGGCCCACGACACGCAGATAATAAAGGACGGCATCCTGGTGGCGGGTCTGTCCGACCGCGACAGCGCCGCCCAGCTGGGCACAGAGCCCACGGGCAACGGCCGCAGAGACAATTACCGGCGCAAGGCGTATTCGCGCATGACGAATACGTTCTTCTGTCCCGGGACCGACAAGCTGGAGGATATGATAGCCTCCGTAAAGCACGGCTACATGCTGTTCGAGACGAACAACGGCATGGAGGATCCCAAGAACTGGCAGATACAGTGCACCGCTGAATACGGCATCGAGATAGTCGACGGCAAACTGACCGACAACTACGTATCTCCCGTCGTGATGAGCGGTTACGTGCCGGATCTTCTTAAGTCCATATCCATGATCTCCGACGGTTTCGAGGTCATCGGAGCCGGCATGTGCGGCAAGGGATACAAGGAATGGGTGCGCGTCTCCGACGGCGGCCCCAATCTGAAAGCGAGGGTGAAGCTGGGATGAACGATATCATTGAACTGCTGAAGGCGGATCCTTCGGTCAGCGCATGGCGCGTAACCGAAAAAGCCACAGTATCCTACGAACTGTTCTTCGTGCACAGAGATCTCGAGACCGTGCGTGCCACCGACACCGCGGAGACTCAGGTCACCGTGTACGTCGATCACGACGGGAAGCGGGGGGACTCCACTTTCACCGTTTACCGTTCGATGAACGAAGCGGACATCGCCGCCAAGATAGAGAACGCCGCCGCGCGGGCAAAGCTGGTCTTCAACGAGCCCTACGAGCTGCCGGGGGCGGGGACCCTCGAGGCGGCCCTTCCGACGAACATGGCGGACGCCGACCCGAAGAGACTTGCCGCAGACATAGCCGACGCGGTCTACGCTGCTGACGATCAGCCCGGCGGTTCCATAAACGCCCTGGAGATATTCCTCTACAGGGACACGGTCCGCGTACTGAACAGCAGCGGCGTCGACAAGACCCAGACGACACACAGGGTGATGATCGAGGCGATCCCGACCTTTACAGACGACAAAGAGTCCGTCGAGCTTTATGAGGATCACCGCTTCACATCCTTCGATCCGGCTAAAGTGACCGCCGAGATCGCGGAGAAAATGAGGGAGGTACGCGACCGCCATGAGGCGAAGAAGCCTCAGACGCCGATGAAGATAAACGTCGTACTTCGACCGAAGGAGACCCAGAGGCTGCTGGCGGATCTCGCGAGGGACCTCAATTACGGCGTGGCGTATTCCCACGCGAACCTTCACGAGATAGGTGACGATCTGCAGAAGGACTGCACCGGCGACAGGATCACCCTCACCATGAGGGGGATAGTCGAGGGGAGCGAGCGTTCCGCGTATTTCGACGACGACGGCATGACGCTCACCGATATCTGCATAATAAAGGACGGAAAAGCGGCCGCCCGCTACGGCAGCAGCCGCTTCGGCCAGTATCTCGGCATAGAGAAGCCCAGCGGAGACCTCCGCTGCACCGAGGTGGCGCCCGGTACTCTGAGCGAAACGGAGCTTGCCTCCGCGCCGTACCTGGAGTGCGCGTCGATGTCGGGACTGCAGGTGGATCTGTACAACGACTATATCGGCGGAGAGATACGTCTCGCGTATTATTACGACGGGGAAAAGACGGTCCCGGTCACAGGCATTACGATGAGCGGCAGGCTCAGCGCGGTGCTGTCCGGGCTCCGGCTGTCTGAGACCGCCGAAGTGTCCGGGGCGTATCTGGGTCCGGTGAAGCTCCTCATGCCGGACATGGAGATCCTGTAAAAACATCGGCAAATAAGCAAAGCGCTTCCGGCCTTCAAACCGGAAGCGCTTTCTTTGTCCTATAAGCCTTTCTTTGTATCCGCAGCCCCTATACGGGCATAAGGAAGCGGTCGGAGACGCACCTGCGCCTCCGGCCGCTGATCACGGTCAATAAATACTTCTGTTTCTCGGAATCAGACCCAGGAAGACATGACGTCTTCCGCCACTTCGTCGTTGAAGATAGCGAAGAGGGACTTCAGGGCGTCGCCCAGGAGAGCGAGCGTGAAGACAGCCAGCGCTACGCATTCGATGACATAGAGCGGCCATATGGGAATGAGAAGAATGGCGGTCTTTTCGCCGCTGGCCATCTTGTCGAATATCGCCTGATAAACGGCATAGGTAGCGAAAGCCATGACGACGGCCGAGAGCAGGGACACGATAGTGAAGCAGATGAAGCGGAGCCTGTTGCCCATCATCTTTACGAACATGACCACATGGATATGTCCCCTGACGGTCTGGGTATAAGCCCAGGACGTAAAGACGATCAGACAGAGCATGCACTGGACGACCTCATAGGAGCCGAGCACACGGGAGCTGAAGAACAGTCCCAGAAACGCGTCGACGAACATGAGGAGCATCATGCACGCCACCAGTACCATGCATATAAAGCACAGATAGTAACAGAGCTTTTTGATTACCGCACAGAAGCCGTTGATAAATTTGACCATAATCGTGTCCTCCTGTCATTATGCTGAGATAGACGGCAGAGCCGTGATCGGATTATTTGCCGTAGGTAGCGGCGTCTTCGTTCCAGTCTTTGTAATTGAACTCGGAAGCCCAGTCGTTCTCGTGGGCAGCCGCATTCTTGGAAACGATCTCCATGCACTTGTCATAGATAGCCTGACCGTCGAGGCCCTGCTCGTTGAGGTAGTTGATGTACCACTCGTGGATGGGCTTTACGATCTCGTCGCTCTGGGCCCAGGCCTTGAGCTCGTCGCTGGGCTTGTAGACTTCGACGCCGTTTTCACGCATCTTGTCGGCGACCCAGTAGTTGCAGGAATCCCACCAGTAACCGGCCATGTCGCC
>JAFZSD010000063.1 GCA_017619535.1 Oscillospiraceae bacterium
CTTGTGCCGAAAATACTTGGCTGGCGACGGCCCGGAAAAATAGGTAGACGCCAACACAAACGAGCCTGATTAATTTCGGGCTCTCTATATTCCTCCTTAGCTCAGCCGGTAGAGCATGCGGCTGTTAACCGCAGGGTCGTTGGTTCGAGTCCAACAGGGGGAGCCACATGAGATATTGCCGCCACTCAAAAGGTGGCGGCAATAATCAAATCTGCAGGATGCGGGCCTTTAGCTCAGTTGGTTAGAGCAACCGGCTCATAACCGGTCGGTCCGGGGTTCGAGTCCCTGAAGGCCCACCAGCTTTTAACCGAATAATACAGGGGTCTAGCTCAGTTGGTAGAGCAGCGGTCTCCAAAACCGCGTGCCGAGGGTTCGAGTCCTTCGACCCCTGCCAGAAAAACCTTGTACTCTCAACGGGTACAAGGTTTTTTGTGATTAAAAAGAGCCTGTGCAGAATAACGGCGGCATATTTACCCAAAGCAGGGATTGTGGTATTATAATCAAAATACTATTGGAGTGCCTGAAATGAAGAAACTGTTTGGCGGGCTGAATATCACGTGGGGCAGACTCATACTGTTTGCCGTTATCTGCGGCGTATATACCGGCGTTATGGCAATGCTGCCCATAACCAGGGACACGTCTTTCAGAGATATATCGACTACATTCGAATGCTGGATCCTGTTTGCGATAATCATTATCGTGAACAGTAAAAGCCCGTTGGATTCGGTTCTGAAGGTATTTATATTCTTCCTCATCAGCCAGCCGCTCGTGTATCTGGTGCAGGCTCCCTTCGACGACCAGGGGCTCGGCCTTCTCAGATACTACCCGCCCTGGTTCTACTGGACGCTCCTGACGATCCCGATGGCGTTCGTAGGCTACTTTATGAAGAAGAACAAGTGGTGGAGCCTTCTTATCCTCGCGCCGATGCTGCTGTTTCTTGGGTATCACTACCTCACATATTTCGGCGAGGCCTACCATTTCTTTCCGCATCACCTGCTGACGGCCCTGTTCTGCGCCGCCACGCTTATAATCTACCCGCTGTTCATTTTTGACAACAAGACGCTGAAGATCGTCGGAGTAATATTCAGCATCCTTATAATAATCGCCTCATCTGTATACGGTATCGCGGACCAGCGTTCCCACACCTACAATACGAGTCTGCTGCTGAGCGGCAGCGAGACCTGCGGCATCGAATATGACGACAGTTACAGCGTGAGCCTCGCCGACGAGAGCTACGGCACGGTAAGCATCGGATACGAAGAGGTTATCGACAGTTTTCTGGTCCGGGCGGAGTTTGAAAAGACCGGACATACGGAGCTGATCCTCGAATCGCCGGACGGAGAAAGATATGTTTATGAGCTGGATATCGAAAGAACCAGTTACGAAATCTACAGAAAAGAATAACCTAGAAGGGAACATATAAAATGAAACACTGCGGAACGAAACGCATAGAGACGGAAAGGCTGATCCTGCGGAGATTCACTCCGGACGACGCCGGAGCGATGTACAGAAACTGGGCTTCAGACAGCGAAGTGACCAGATTCCTGACGTGGCCGACCCACGGCAGCGAGGAAATCAGCCGCAGTCTTCTGGAGAAATGGACGGAGTCTTATTCAGACGACGCATACTATCAGTGGGCGATCGTTCTCAAGGAGAACGGAGACGAACCGATCGGCAGCATTTCCGGAGTGCGGCATGACGACCGCACGGATAAAGTGGAGATAGGATACTGTATCGGAAAACCTTGGTGGCACAGGGGCATCACTTCGGAAGCGCTGAACGCCGTGATCGATTTCTTCTTCGACCAGGTCGGCGCGATAAGGGTAGAGGCGAAACACGATAAAGAGAATCCGCGCTCCGGCATGGTAATGAAAAAGTGCGGGATGAAATACGAAGGCACCCTGCGCAGCGCGGACCGCAACAACCAGGGCATCTGCGACGTGTGCATCCACTCTGTTCTGAAAGATGAAAGATAGGACTCCGAACAAAAAAGAAAGCCGCGTACCTTGAAAGGCACGCGGCTTTGATGCATCTTGGGGTCAGGACATGAGATCCTGTCTGTCGTTTATCTTCTTGACGTTGTCGATGAGCTCGCCGAAACCGTAGGTGGTGAAGCTGCCGACCCAGGAGATGAGAACGCCGAGGACGATGAAAACGATACCGGCGATCAGGCCGCCGACGCCGCTGACGCTGACTTCGGTTCCCGGTACGTCAACAGTCTCCATGAAGCTGAGGAGGATGATGGCGAGACCGATGAGGATGGAGCAGATGATGCCGATCCAGCAGAGGACCTTCGCGAGGACCTTGATCTTTTTTCCGATGTTTTTGAACATGAGAACAGACTCCTTCTTAATATAATGATATACAGCGGTACGCTGTGCCGGGGTTGCGGTTTGTATTCGCGCGATTGCGGGTGTATTGTAATTAAAACTCCATGAAAAGTCAAGAAAAAACAGGAAAGAGGCCTGTGCCGCCGGAAAACCGGTGCCCGCGGCGGGGTTTGAACGAGCGGCTCCCGAGTGGTATAATATATCAGAAAACGGCCGGTTTAGGGTCGGATCCCGCCGGGGTTCCCCCAGGGGGACGCTTCGGTGCAAAAGCTTTTTTGGGAAAAACAGACGTTTTTCCTGAGAAAAGCCATAAATAACGCTTGACATTCCTCCTTGTGGAAGGTGTATCTTCACATCACAGACAGGAAAAGACTATCCTTGGCCCGCGTCAGGGCAGACGACCGGAGGGAGAGGAGATCATGCGCATACGCGAAGTCGAAGAACGCGTAGGCATAACGAAGAAGAACATACGCTTCTATGAGGAGCAGGGGCTCCTCAAGCCGGACAGGGAAGCCGGCAACGGATACCGCGAGTATTCCCAGGATGACGTAGACACCCTTATGCGTATAAAACTCCTTCGCAGCCTGAACGTTCCCATAAGCGAGATACGCAGGGTGCAGTCCGGATCACTCACGTTGAGCGACTGCATGAAGCGTCACCGCGTTTCCCTCGAGCGGGAGAAGGAGAATCTTGACCGGGTCTGCGATATGACCGACATGCTCGAAGGCGCCGGATGCACCTTTGACGCCCTTGAGGTCGGAGAATACTTCGACGCCATGGCGGAAATGGAAAAGAAGGGAACACGCTTTATGGACGTAAGGAAAAACGACCAGATCAAAAGGCGGCGATCCGCTCTGTGGTCCTCGGCTGTCATGATACTCTTTATGGCGGCGATGATGGGACTCATGATCTGGGGATATATCAGGGAACCGATACCGGTCGTTCTGTTCGCCATAATGATGATCATACCGTTGGCGATCATAATCGGAGTTGCGGTATCGCTGAAAGAGAGAATCGAAGAGATCAAAGGAGGAGAAGAAGATGCAGTTAGTAAGTATTGATCACATTCCGGGACAGGAACTCGAGGCGCTGGGAATAGTTAAGGGCACGATAGTTCATTCAAAGAGTTTCGGCAAGGATTTCATGGCGGCCATGAAGACGCTGGTCGGCGGTGAGATAACGGCGTATACCCAGATGCTCAACGAGGCGCGCGCCATAGCCACCAAGCGTATGGTCGACGAGGCGGAGGCCCTCGGCGCGGACGCTGTCGTCAACGTTCGCTACGGCTCTTCGGCTGTCATGCAGAACGCGGCCGAGGTCATAGCCTACGGTACGGCAGTAAAATTCAAATAAGGACGGAATGCAGGAATGCTGAGGATAGAACACCTTACAAAGACGTTCGGAGACAAGCGGGCGGTCGACGATCTGACGCTGCATATCGAGCCGGGGCAGATCTACGGCTTTATCGGTCACAACGGCGCAGGCAAGACGACGACGATCAAGTCTGTCTGCGGTATACTTCAGTTCGACAGCGGCGAGATATATATCGACGGCAAGTCGATAAAGACGGATCCCATCGCCTGCAAGCGCGAGTTTGCCTACATACCGGACAATCCGGATCTTTATGAGTTCATGTCAGGCATCAAGTATCTGAACTTCATCGCGGACGTCTACGGCGTCGGCGCGGACGAGCGCATGGAACGGATCAGAAATCTTGCGGATACGTTCAGCCTCACCGGTGATCTGGCGCAGCCCGTTTCCGCATACTCGCACGGCATGAAACAGAAGCTGGCCATCATCTCGGCGCTGCTTCACGACCCGAAGCTCATGATAATGGACGAGCCCTTCGTCGGACTAGACCCGGTAGCCACGCACAATCTCAAGGAACTGATGCATGAAAACTGCGCGCGCGGCGGCGCCGTGTTCTTTTCGACGCACGTTCTTGAAGTCGCGGAGAAGCTCTGCGACAGCGTCGCTATAATAAAGAACGGCCGGCTCATAATGTCCGGACGGACCGAGGACGTCGTGGGGGACGAGTCGCTCGAGAGCGTGTTCCTCGAGCTCGAGGCCTGAGCGGGAGGACTTTTTATGCTGCTTAAGCTAATAAAAGTCCGCGCCATGCAGCTGCTGTCCGGCTTCACGGGAGCGGGCTCTGAGAAAAAGAAGCGGAGCAAGGGCCAAGTTGCCCTGATCGCAGCGCTGGTCATCTTCTGCGCATTAATGCTCGCAGGGGTGTTCGCCGGATACTTTATGCAGATGTGCCCGGCGTTTTGCGAGGCGGGGATAGGCTGGTTCTATTTTGCGATGGCCGGACTCGTCTGCTTTGCACTGTGTTTTATCGGCAGCGTTTTCATGTCGAGCAGCCAGCTTTTCCGGGCAAAGGACAATGAACTGCTGCTTTCCATGCCCATCAAGCCTTCGGCGATCCTCGGGAGCCGTATGGCAGCGCTCGTGCTGACAAATTATCTCTACGGCGCTCTCGTGATCATCCCCGCGGGCGTCGTCTGGTGCATATGCGCGCCTGTCAGGCCGTTCGGAGCCGTCGCGTTTATAGTCGGCTCGCTTCTGCTGCCGTTCATAGCGGTAGCTCTGTCCGCGTTTTTCGGCTGGCTGATATCCCTTGCTTCGGCAAGGGTCAAGCGCAAGAGCCTGATCACGACTGTCCTGTCGCTGGTTTTCCTGGCTCTGTATATGTGGGGGTATTCGCAGTTGTTCTCGTATGTCCAGAAGCTCATCGAGAACGGAGCCGAGATCGCGGCCGCCGTACGGCGGGCAGTGCCTCCGGCATACTGGTTCGGAGTCGCGTCGGAGAGCGGGGGCGTACTTGAGTTTATACTGTTCGTGCTCAGCTGCCTCGTGCCGTTCGCCGTCGCATACGCGATCATCGCAGCGAACTTTACCCGGATAACGACGACGAATCGCGGCTTCAAAAAGATAAAGTACCGCGAAAAGAACCTGCGCGCCTCCGGAACGCGCGCGGCCCTTCTCAAAAAGGAATACCGGCGCTTCACCGCAAGTCCGGCGTATATGCTGAACGCAGGTCTGGGCCTGGTCTTCATGCTGATGCTGGCGGTGTTCCTCGCAATAAAACAGGATATGTTCACGGAGATATTCGGAGAGCTCGTGCCGGGAGGCGAAGAGAGCTCGACCGTGACCGGGCTCATGTGCGCCGGGCTCTGCTTCTGTGCGGTCATGACGCTCATAAGCGCGCCGTCCGTATCGCTGGAAGGCAGCAAGCTGTGGATACTGCGGTCGGTGCCGGTCCGTACGCGTGACGTGCTCATGGCGAAGGCGCTCTGTCATCTCACGATCGCCCTTCCGTTTTCGGTCGTCGCCTCCGTTATCATAGCGGCGGCAATGCACCTCGGAGCCGCAAATACGGCGCTGCTGATACTGGTGCCGGCCTCGGCGACGATATTCTGCGCGTTCTCCGGACTGTTTCTCAACCTGATGTTCCCGAAACTCGACTGGCTGAACGAAGTCTCCGCCGTAAAGCAGGGCGCGTCGACGCTTTTCGCAATGCTTATCGGCATGGGCTCGGTCGTCATCCTGATCGTGCTGTATGTCCTGCTTTCCGGCGTGATCGGCATGAAGCTCTACCTCGCGCTGTGCGCGGTGTTCTATCTTGTACTGAGCGCGGCGGCATACCTGTACATCCGCGGTCCGGGCTGCAGAAGATTCGAGTCGCTGCCTGCTTGACGCAGACACCAGCGGGCGGTATAATCAAATACAATCAGAAACGCAGAGGCGCCGGGTATGTCCCGGCTGAGACGGAGCTAATGGAAGTTCCGAACTCTTGAACCTGATCCGGGTAATGCCGGCGTAGGAAGCGATTTGCAGATATGCTTTTACGGCCGCATTACGGATACGTGATGCGGCCGTTTCCTTGTGCCGGAGAAAAGCGAAAGGAGATCCTATTTTCATGAAACAGCACGACAAACTTCTGACCATCTGCGAGGGCGCGATTTGCGTTGCCGCGTCGCTCGCGCTCAGCTATCTCAAGATCCCCACGGGCGTTGCCTTCGGCGGTTTCGGAGGCTCCATAGACCTGGTGATGATCCCGCTCATCATCTACGCCGTAAGGCGCGGCCTGAGCTGGGGCATAGGCGCGGGACTCGTTTTCGGAACACTCAAGTACTTCATAGCCGGAGGCGTGGCGGCAAGCTGGCAGTCCATGCTGCTCGACTACAGCCTCGCATACGCAGCGGTCGGCCTTGCCGGACTGTTCAAAAACAGACCGCGGGGCCTCGTTCCCGGCGCGGTCTGCGGATGTGTCGCGAGATTTATCATCCACTTTATCAGCGGAGTCACGATCTATGCTCAGTATATGCCCGAGGAGTTCCTCGGCATGAAGATGAACGGCGCCGCGATTTACTCGGCGCTGTATAACGGCACCTATATGCTGCCGAACACCGTGATCGCCGTGATAATCTGCGCGCTCCTCACCAGGCCGCTGCGCAAATTCATCACGAACAATGAAAAAGGTTGACATAGTTAAGCTGAATCATATATAATAAACACCCTGCCACCGCGCAGTATGCGCAGGCTGCAGATACATGGTCAACTGCTTCGGCACGCAGACAGCCGCCTGCCGATGTTGAGTATTACACCAATCGTTAAGGAGGTGCCGATATGCTTAGAACGTATCAGCCGAAGAAGCGTCAGCGCTCCAAGGAGCATGGCTTCCGCAAGAGAATGGCAACGAAGAACGGCCGCAAGGTCCTTGCCCGCCGCCGCGCGAAGGGCAGAGCAAAGCTCACCGCTTAAGTGCAGGGCGCTGAGCTTATCTAAATCGTTTTTTTGGGCGGGACGAGTCCCGCCCTACAGCTGTATGTACGGCTTTTTTACCGCCGTACGTACGGGAGGTCCGAAGGATGGATTTCACGACCGCTCTGAAAAAGAATTATGAGTTCCGCCGTCTTTATGCGAAGGGGAAGAGCGCGGCGACCGGCAACATCGTAGTCTACTGCCGGAAGAGCCGCCGGCCGGGCAACAGGCTCGGTCTCACGGTGGGAACGAAGGTCGGCAAGGCAGTCGTGCGCAACCGCGTGCGCCGCCGCCTCCGTGAGATATACAGGACCAACGAACACAGGCTCGCGGACGGGTACGACGTAGTCATCGTCGGACGCGTCAGGAGCCGCGACGCGGAATACGGCGTACTGGAATCGGATTTTCTGTCGCTGTGCGGCAGACTGGGAATCTTGAACGAATGAAAAAGATACTTATCGCTCTGGTCAGGTTCTACCGTTCGGCTATATCGCCTTATACCAAACCGAGCTGCCGGTTCTCACCGACCTGTTCCGAGTACGCACTGGAGGCTCTTGAGAAATACGGGGCGCTCAAGGGCACATGGCTGACACTTAAACGGCTGTCGAAGTGCCACCCGTTCCATAAGGGAGGATATGACCCCGTGCCGTAACGACAGCGCGCAGCCGCTTCGGAGCTGCAGCCAGAAATGTTAGGAGACAGTATATGTTTAATGCTATAGCAAAGCCGTTCGGCCTGCTTATGATGTGGCTTTACGAGTCGTTTCAGAACTACGGTCTCGCCGTCATCGTCTTTGCGCTTATAGTCAAGCTCATCCTGCTGCCTTTCCAGATGCGAGCAAAACGCAGCACCATGAAAATGACGCGCCTTCAGCCCCGGATCAAGGAGCTGGAGAAAAAGCATGCCGCGAACAAACGGACTTTCAACGAAGAGGTACAGAAGCTGTACCGGGAGGAGAACGTAAAGCCGATGGCCGGCTGCCTCTGGAACCTTATCCCGTTCCCCATCCTTATAGCACTCTACCAGGCGATACGTTTTCCGCTCACCATCATGATGGGCGTACCTAAGGACCTGCTTACGAAGGCTTCTGATACTGCAGAGGCCGGCGCCATCCAGGCCATGCTCGACAAACTGGGCTTTTCCACCAACATGAACGCGGCCTACGAACAGATCGCTCAGGCCCAGTTCATTTCCCGCGCCGAGAACTGGCCGTTTTTCGCGAATCTGTCCGAGAAGCTCAGACAGATAGACTATTCTTTCCTGGGACTCGACCTGGGAATGAAACCGCAGCTCAAGGTCCTGTGGCAGGGCGACTGGTCGGATCCCGACACCAAGAAGCTCCTGCTTCTCCTCATAATCCCGATACTCGCCGCCGGTCTTACCCTTATACAGTCAAAAGTCAGCATGAAGCTCACGAATACCGGCGATCAGAACGATCCCCAGCAGAGATCCGCACAGTCCATGATGTACATGATGCCGCTCATGACTCTGTATTTCGCGTTCATCATGCCCGCCGCACTCGGCGTTTACTGGATCGCGGGTTCTGTGTTCGCGATCATCCAGGAGATACTGCTCAACAAGAGATACCAGAAGATCTTTGAAAAAGAGGATGCGGAGTATAACGAGCGCCAGCGCCTTAAGGCCGAAGAGCTCGAGGCGAAGCGCAAGGAGACAGAGCGTCTGAAAGCCGAGAACGCCACCACCCGCAACCAGAACACATCCAAGAAGAAGATCCAGATAACCGAGCGCGAGGTCCAGCGCGAGAAGGCCCGCGAGTGGGAGAAAAAGAAAAACGCTTCGTCCGACGACGAGGACGATCCTACCCGCGTAGGACAGCGCCGCTATGCCCGCGGCAGGGCCTACGATCCGAACCGTTATGCGGATAACGGCGTGACCGCTCCCGCTCCTGCTGACGAAGAGCTGCCCGGAACGGTCGAAGATACCGCAGAAGAGATCGCGGAAAAGGCGTCGGCAGCCGAGGTCATATCGGCCTCTGCCGTCAGTGAAGCGGCTGAGAAGATCGAAGAGGCCGCCGAGGAATTCGAAGACGACGCCGAAGAGGAACTCGAGGACTGGCCCGATCTTCCGGAGGATGAAGACCCTGAGGAGGAAGAGTCTGATGACTAAATTTATAGAAGTAAGCGGAAAGACGGAAGAGGAAGCGATCCGCGATGCGCTGGAGCAGCTCGGCAAGGAGCGCGAAGAGGTCTCTGTCGAGGTCGTCGAACGCGCGAAGAGCGGTTTCCTCGGCATAGGCGGAACGCCCGCCGTCGTCCGTGTATCATACGAATACACCGAGACCAAGGCCGAGCGCGTCAAGGCTTTTCTCGAAGGGCTTTTCGAACAGATGGGCACCGAGGCAGATATGGATATCACCGAGGCCGACGGAACCATCAACATAGTCCTGGACGGCAAGGATCCCGGCGCGATAATAGGACACCGCGGCGAGACCCTCGACGCGATACAGCATCTTGCCAACTACGCGATCAACCGGGGCGGTTCCGGCCGCGTCCGCGTCAGCATCGACGCCGGCAACTACCGCGAGCGCCGCAACGAGTCCCTCGTAAAGCTCGCCGAGAAGATGGCCGCAAAGGTCGTGAAGTACCGCAGGAACATGACGCTCGAACCGATGAATTCATATGAGCGGCACATCATCCACACCGCGCTCCAGGATTACGAAGGAGTATCGACATTCTCCACCGGCTCAGAACCGAACCGCCGCGTCGTCGTGGCTTACGAGGGCAAACAGGCTCCGAAGCCGACCTACCGCGAGTGGAGATGACGCGGGGCGGGATCGCATCCGCGTGAATGCAGAAAGTCACCGTGCCGGTCCATGAAAGCGGAACGGCACGGTGTTTTTCCCCGGGATATACAGTTGAAAAAGGGGAAGACCGCACGGTCAGGCAGATGAAAAATATAGCTTGACAAATCATCCGCCGTTTGTTATATTAGTCAGGCTGATGGTACGGGCATGCTGGTGTAGCTCAGCCGGTAGAGCAGCTGATTTGTAATCAGCAGGTCGGGGGTTCGAATCCGTCCACCAGCTCCATTTCCATTACAGTTCAATATGGGGGAATTCCCGAGTGGCCAAAGGGGGCAGACTGTAAATCTGTTGTCGACGACTTCGGTGGTTCGAATCCACCTTCCCCCACCATCTCCGAACATGTTAATGTGTTCGGAGATTTCTTTGGCGTATACACCTATTGACATAGTAGGCAAAAGGGCGTATACTGTGAACGAAGGAACAGAAAGGAGCAGTCCTCAATGATCTATGCAGACAATGCCGCAACGACCAGAATGAGCGATGCGGCCGTTCATACGCTTACATCCCTTCTGAACGAGACGTGGGGAAATCCGTCCAGTCTGTACGGACACGGACAGAAGGCGAAAGACGTTCTTGAAAAAGCCCGGAAGGAAGTCGCCGAAGTGATCGGCGCCGAACCCCGGGAGATCCTTTTCACCTCGGGAGGGAGCGAAGCGGACAACCAGGCGATCCGTTCCGCCGCAGAGCTCGGCCGCAGAAAAGGCAAGATGCATATAATCTCGTCCGCTTTCGAGCACCATGCAGTGCTCCATACGCTGGAAAAAATGAAAGGGGAGGGCTTCTCGGTCACGCTCCTGGACGTTCATGAGAACGGTATGATAGTTCCGGCCGAGGTCGAAGCCGCCATCCGGGACGACACCTGTCTGGTGACGATCATGACCGCCAACAATGAAATCGGCACTATCCAGCCCATCCGGGAGATAGGCGCGATCTGCCGGAGGAAGAACGTCGTTTTCCACACCGACGCAGTGCAGGCCGTAGGCCACATACCGCTGAACGTTTCCGAGGACAATATAGACATGCTCTCCGCTTCCGCACACAAGTTCCACGGTCCGAAAGGGGTCGGATTCCTCTATGCCAAGAAGAACATCCAGCTCACGAACCTGATCGAAGGCGGCGCGCAGGAACACGGGAAGCGGGCCGGAACGGAAAACGTCCCGGGGATCGCGGCCATGGCCGAGGCGCTGAAAGAGGCGAACGCAAAGATGGCCGAGAACGCGGCCCATCTGACGAAGATGAGAGACCGGCTGATAGACGGCCTCAGACAGATCCCGCATTCGGCGCTCAACGGAGACGCGACGCACCGTCTTCCCGGAAACGTGAACTTCTGCTTCGAGGGGATCGAGGGAGAGTCTCTGCTTCTGCTTCTGGACGACAAGGGCATCTGCGCGTCTTCCGGAAGTGCCTGCACTTCGGGATCCCTGGACCCGAGCCACGTCCTCCTTGCGATAGGCAGGGTGCACGACGTTGCCCACGGCTCTCTGCGTCTTAGCATAGGTGAGGACATAACTGAAGATGAAACGGATTATATAATCCGTTCGGTAAAAGAGGTAGTTGAGTATCTCAGGGGATTCTCGCCTATATGGCGGGATCTTATGGCAGGCAAAAAAGCGTTCATTCTGTAAGAGGAGGAGACCGGGATGGCATTATACAGCGACAAGGTTATGGATCATTTCCGCAATCCCCGCAACGTCGGTGTGCTCGAAGACGCGAACGGCATCGGAGAGGTCGGCAACGCCAAATGCGGAGATATTATGAAGATGTATCTCAAGATAGAGGACGATATCGTAAAGGACGTGAAGTTCGAGACGTTCGGCTGCGGCAGCGCCATCGCGTCCAGCTCCATGGCCACGGAGCTCATAAAGGGCAAACCGGTAAGCGAAGTCAAGGAGCTGACCAACAAGGCGGTGGCCGAAGCGCTGGACGGACTGCCGGCATACAAGATGCACTGCAGCGTGCTTGCCGAAGAGGCCATACAGGCTGCGCTGGAGGATTACCAGAAGAGAACGGGCAAGACGATATAAGCGCGGGGCCCGGTAAATAACAGAAAAGAGCCGTCTGCCGTGATTGGCAGGCGGCTCGTGCTGTTATATCACATGAAGTTATCAGTCTGCAAACATCGGAGTGGAAAGATAGCGGTCGCCGGTATCCGGGAGCAGGACAACGATGGTCTTGCCCTTGTTCTCCGGGCGTTTTGCCAACTGGATCGCAGCCCAGGCAGCTGCGCCTGATGAGATACCGACCAGAACGCCTTCGCTGCGGCCGATCTGTCTGCCGGTCGAAAAAGCTTCGTCGCTGGTGACCGGTATGATCTCATCATATATCTTTGTATTCAGCACGTCCGGAACGAAACCGGCGCCGATGCCCTGGATCTTATGACTGCCGGAACGGCCTTCGCTGAGCACGGGAGAGTCGGAAGGCTCCACTGCGACGACTTTGACATCAGGGTTTTTCGACTTAAGGTATTCGCCGATGCCTGTTATGGTGCCGCCCGTTCCGACGCCCGCGACGAAGATATCTACCTTGCCGTCAGTGTCTTCCCAAATCTCGGGCCCCGTCGTGGCCTTGTGAGCGGCGGGATTGGCCGGATTCACGAACTGTCCCGGAATAAAGCTGTTGGGTATCTCTTTTGCCAGTTCTTCGGCTTTGGCGATGGCGCCTTTCATGCCTTTTGCACCTTCCGTGAGCACAAGCTCTGCTCCGTAGGCCTTCATGAGCTGGCGGCGTTCCACGCTCATGGTCTCCGGCATCGTTATTATAAGGCGGTAGCCTTTAGCAGCGGCGACGGATGCCAGCCCTATACCGGTGTTGCCGGATGTCGGCTCTATAAGCACGCTGTTTGCGCATATAAGCCCCTTCTGTTCGGCGTCCTCTATCATAGCCTTGGCAATGCGGTCCTTGACGCTGCCGGCGGGGTTGAAGTATTCGAGTTTCGCGAGAAGCTTCGCTTCAAGCGCGTGTTCCTTTTCAATGTGTGTCAGCTCCAGCAGGGGAGTTTTTCCGATCAGCTGGTCCGCGGATGTATATACGTTACTCATTATTCTAACCTCCAATTTAATAACCCATTTATCCTGTATGTTTATGTGATGATTGAATGATACACCCGCTCACCGGATATGTCAATATCAAAAATCAGAGAGAAAATCGCAAAGTTTTTGTTGAAATCATATAAACCTTCAAGTATAATAGGTTTAAACAGCGGACAGGAGGGACCCGATTTGCTAATTTCGACAAGGGGGCGCTATGCGCTCCGGGTGCTCGTGGACATGGCTGAGCATCAGCCGGAAGGCTATATGACGCTCAGGGAAGTGGCCCAGCGCCAGGATATATCCGAAAAATACCTGGAAGCCATAGTAAAGGATCTGGTAAAGAGCGGCGTTCTCGTCGGCGTTCGCGGCAAGGGAGGAGGATACCGCCTGTGCCGGCCGCCTGAGCAGATAAACGTCGGCGACGTTCTGCGCCGCATGGAGGGCAGCCTGGCCCCGGTCGCGTGTCTGGAGGAGGGCGCGGCGCCCTGCGCCCGGGCGGCGGAATGCCGGACCCTGGAGTTCTGGCGCGGACTGGACGACGTGATCCGCCGTTACACGGACGGTTTTACGGTGGCCGATCTGATGCGCAGGGCCCAGGACGGCAACGACTATATAATTTAATGTAGCAGATCCGTGGATATTCGGGAAAAGGCTACTGTTATACCCTGGAGGAATGGAACATGACGATTCAGCAGCTTCGCTACGCGGTGACGATCTCGGAGGCCGGTTCGCTGAACAAGGCGTCGGAAATATTATATGTAGCGCAGCCCTCCCTGACGTCCTCCATGCAGGAACTGGAGAAGGAACTGGGCATCACGGTGTTCTCGCGCAGCGGCAGGGGAGTGACGCTCACCAACGACGGGGTGGAGTTCATCCACTACGCCTGCCAGGTGCTGCAGCAGTACGACGGGCTCCTTGAGAAGTTCGGCAGGAGCGGGACGCGGAAAAAGAAATTCGGCATCTCCACCCAGCACTACTCTTTTGCGGTAAAAAGCTTTGTAGGACTTGTGGAGCGCTTCGGCATGGAGGAATACGAATTCGTGATCCGTGAGACGCGCACGCGCGACGTGATCGACGACGTGTTCACGGGAAAAAGCGAGATAGGCATCCTGTATCTGAGCGATTTCAACCGGAAACCGCTGGAAAAGCTCCTGAACGCCAACCAGCTTGAGTTCCACCCACTGACCCAGTGCGAGGCGTACGTATATCTCCGGAAGGGTCATCCCCTGGCGGAAGAGCCGGTCATCCGGTTCGAAGATCTGGCGCCCTATCCCTGCCTGTCCTTCGAACAGGGCGACAGCGGGTCGTTCTACTATGCGGAGGAGATACTGAGCACCGCCGACTACCCACGGACGATCAGGGCCACCGACAGGGCCACGATGCTGAATCTGATGGTAGGCCTTAACGGCTACACGCTCTGTTCAGGCGTCATATGCGAGGAACTCAATGGTTCGGACTATGTCGCGGTCCCGTTCGAGGCGGACGAGGACGCTGTCGGAAAACGCATGGAGATCGGGTATATCACAAAGAAGAATATGATCCTGAGCAATTTGGCCCAGCTGTATATCGAAGAGCTTGACCGTTATCTGAAGAGTTATAAGGAAAAGCACGCTTAGCACATATACCATTATATTAATAAAGGACAGCGTCCCGTCTCTTGTGAGGCGGGACGTTTCAGTTATAGGTACAGCCTATAACCAACCATATCAATAGGATATTGGACGCGGCCGGGCAACCGTGATATCATTCAGACAACGAAAACAAGAGGAGACAGAAAACCATGAGACACCGCATAGAAACGCTGGTCCGGGCGAACTGCAGACTGGGTCGAATGTACCGATGTATGTGTTGACGGATAAACAATAAATAATTCAGAAAGAGGTACATATCATGTCTAACTATAAATTCGAGACCCTTCAGCTCCACGTAGGCCAGGAGCAGCCCGATCCGGCGAGCGACGCCCGTGCGGTGCCGATCTACGCGACCACCAGCTATGTTTTCCATAACGCCCAGCATGCGGCCGACCGCTTCGGCCTTGCCGATGCCGGCAACATCTACGGCCGTCTTACCAACTCCACCCAGGGAGTCTTCGAGGAGCGCATCGCGGCTCTCGAAGGCGGCGTCGCGGCCCTTGCAGTCGCATCAGGCGCGGCGGCCATCACCTATACGATCCAGGCCCTGGCCACCAGGGGAGAGCACATCGTAGCACAGAAGACCATATACGGCGGCACGTCCAACCTGCTGGCCCACACCCTGCCGCTTTACGGCATAGAGTCCACGCTCGTTAACGTGCACGACCTCGCGGAGGTGGAGGCTTCCATCCGGCCGAACACCAAGGCGGTCTATGTGGAGACCCTCGGCAACCCCAGCAGCGACATACCCGATATCGACGCGCTGGCGGAGATCGCCCACAGGCACGGCCTTCCGCTGGTAATAGACAACACCTTCGGCACTCCGTACCTTATCCGGCCTCTTGAACACGGCGCGGATATCGTCGTACACTCGGCCACCAAGTTCATCGGCGGCCACGGCACCACTCTCGGCGGCGTTATCGTGGACGGCGGCACCTACGACTGGGCGGCGTCCGGCAAGTATCCGTGGATCAGCGAGCCCAACCCGAGCTACCACGGCGTGAAGTTCACAGATGCGGCGGGTCCGGCGGCCTTCGTCACCTATATCCGCGCCATCCTGCTCCGCGATACCGGCGCCTGCATCTCGCCCTTCGCCGCGTTCCTGCTCCTTCAGGGCACGGAGACGCTCTCCCTTCGCATCGAGAGGCACGTTGAGAATACAAAAAAGGTCATCGATTACCTGGTGAAACATCCGCAGGTGGAGAAGGTCTATCATCCGTCGCTTCCGGATCATCCGGACCACGCGCTCTATGAAAAGTACTTCCCCAACGGAGGCGGTTCCATCTTCACCTTCGATATCAAGGGCGGGAAGGAAGAAGCCTTCAAGTTCATCGACGGGCTTGAGATCTTCTCGCTGCTTGCAAACGTCGCGGATGTGAAGTCCCTGGTCATACACCCGGCCACCACCACCCATTCCCAGCTCACGGACGAGGAGCTGGAAGCGGCGGGCATACATCAGAACACCATACGCCTGTCCATCGGCACGGAGCACATCGACGACATCATCGCAGACCTGGAAAAGGGCTTTGCGGCTCTCAAATAGTAACCTCCTGGACATAGAAATATAACAGAAACGCGGGCACCTGGACCTGCCGGACGGTATTCACCGTCGGAGCGGCCGGGATGCCCGCGTCTCGTATATCTGCCGGGTCTGCGTCACTGCTGTAGTTCATACAGCTTCTTGTAGATGCCGTTGTGCTGAAGGAGCTCCTGGTGCGTTCCGCTCTCGCGGATGCGGCCCTTGTGCAGGACGATAATATTGTCGGCGTGCTGGATCGTGGAGAGACGGTGGGCGACCATGATGGTCGTGCGTCCCTGCATCAGCCTTTCGAGGGCTTCCTGTATGAGGCCCTCGGTCTCTGTGTCTATATTGGCCGTCGCCTCGTCCATGACGAGGATCCTCGGGTCATATGCCAGCGTTCTGGCAAAGCTCAGGAGCTGTCTCTGTCCGGCGGACAGGGTGGAGCCGCGTTCTGTGACAGGCTCGTCGTAACCGCCGGGGAGCTGATCGATGAAGCGGTCGGCGTTGACGGCGTGTGCGGCAAGGCGGATCTGTTCGTCCGTGATTGACTCGTCAAGCAGACGTATGTTGCTCTTTATATCGCCGGTAAACACGAAGACGTCCTGCTGGACCTGGCCGATGGCGCGGCGCAGATCGGAGGTGCGGTAGCGGCGTATATCCACTCCGTCTATCAGGATCTCGCCCTTCTGAATGTCGTAATAGCGGCCGATGAGGTTCAGAATCGACGACTTTCCGGCGCCGGTGGCGCCCACGAAAGCGACCTTCTGGCCGGGTTCAATAACGAAACTTACGTCGCGGAGCACATAATCCTCGTTCTCATAGGCGAACCAGACGTTCCTGAACTCTATCCGGCCCTCCACCTTCTCCGGTATATAGGGGTCGTCCGGCTCTTTTATGGTGTTTTCCTCATCGAGCACGGTAAAGATTTTCTCAGCTGAGGCGAGGGCGTTCTGCAGGGAGGAGAACTGCTCGGCAAGCTCTTCTATCGGCTGGAAGAAGGAGCGGATATAGTTCGTGAAGACATACATTGTGCCGAGAGTGAGAGTTCCGGCAAGCACGGACACGCCGCTGCGGTAAACGAGAGTCGCCAGGGCGAAGTTTGCCATGAACGCTATACCGGGCCGGAACAGGGAAAAGGCGAGGAGCTCCTTCATCTGGGAGCGGAAAAGATCTGTGGTCCTGCCCTTGAAATCGTCGGCCTTGCTCTTCTCGCGCACGAAGAGCTGTATGAGCTTCACGCCGGAGATGTTCTCGGAAAGAAAGGCGTTGAGGTTTGAGATCTTCGTGCGGATCGTCCTGTAGATCCTTCTGACCGTCGTCCTGAATATATAGGTGAGGACGAATATGAACGGGAGGAAGACGAAGCACAGGAGGGCGAGCCTGAAGTTTATCCTGGCCATGACCACCGCGTAGCCGATGATGAGCACCGTATTGCTGAACAGCTTCACTATGACCTGGGTGAACAGACGTTCCAGCGAGTCGACGTCGTTCGAGACCCGGGTGACCAGTCTGCCCACCGGGTTCGTGTCGAAGAACCGCAGCGGCAGAGTGTGCAGGTGCTCGAAGGTCTGCTGTCGGACATCGAAGATGATGCTCTGCCCGGTGCGCTGGAGGAACCATACCATGCTGAGCTCACAGAGCAGCGTTACGGCCAGAACGATGAGATACTCGATCCCGATGCGGATTATGCCGTCGTGGTCTCCTTTTCGCAGGACCGACAGTTCGTCGCGGTCCAGGAGCCGGCCGGTGAATTCGGTCCTGCCGTCCGCAGACGGGAAAGTGAGGGTGCCGCCGTTTTCGCTGGCGCCGGAGAGATCCTCGCCGGTCAGGGCGGAGAGTTCTTCGGCCTGCTGCGCGGTGAGGTCGCGGACAAAGTAATAGTTCTCCGAATAGTAGACGAGGATCGCATACCTGTCGGAGGCGGCGTTTTCGTCGCGGGAGAGATACAGACCGTCGAACTCGACGTCCGCATCTTCGGGGGAGACGCAGGCGAGAGGTCTGGCGTAACCCTCTATATATCCGTCGATGGCGCGGCCTATCAGTATGGGCCTGTAGAGGTTGAGTGCAGTGACCGCCAGCACCAGGACGAAGCACACGAGCATCGATTTGATGTACGGGCGCGCGTAGGAGAGTATACGGAGGAACACGCCCTTCCCGGAGGAGGTCTCCGCGGTCTCATTTTTCATCTGAGCCATAGAGCGGTCACCCCCTTATTCCTCGGTCTGGAGCTGCTGCTCCAGACGCTGTTTTTCCGCCATGTCGCGGAAGATGCCGGGGGTCTCGGCAAGCTCCGCATAACTGCCGTACTGGGCCACGCGTCCGTCTTCGAGAACGAGGACGTTGTCGGCGTTCTGCACGGTGGAGACGCGGTGGGCTATTATGATGGTGGTCTTTCCGGCGCGGATCTCTTTGAGATTTTTGAGAATGGTCTCTTCCGTGTCAGTATCTACCGCGCTGAGAGAGTCGTCCAGGATGAGAATGGGGCTGTCCTTGAGCAGCGCCCGGGCGATGGAAGCGCGCTGCTTCTGCCCGCCGGAGAGGGTGACCCCGCGCTCGCCGACGACCGTATCGTATCCTTCGGGGAAGTCCAGCACGTCGCTGTGGAGCTGAGCCGCCTCGGAGGCGGCGATTATCTCCTCTTCTGTGGCGTCGGCCTTTCCGAAAGAGATGTTGCCGGCCAGGGTATCCGAAAAGAGGAAGTTGTCCTGGGGAACGTAGGCTATGCCGCGGCGGAGCACCGACAGCGGTATGTTCCGCACGTCGTGCCCGTCGAAGTCTATCTCGCCGGAGCTCACGTCGTACATGCGGCAGAGCAGATTGACGAGCGTGCTCTTACCAGAGCCCGTCCTGCCCATGACTGCCAGAGTCTCGCCAGGAGCGATCTCGAGATTGATGTCGTGAAGCGCCTCCGGCAGATCCTCCCGGTAGTCGAAGGACATGTTCCGGACCGAGATGCCGCCCTTAAGCTCGCTTACGTCATCCGGGTCTTCCGGGTCGGTTATATCCGAAGTCTCGTCCAGTATCTCATGGAGCCTGTCGAGACCGGCGATGCCCTGGGAGATGATGGTCACGCTCTCGCCCATGGCCAGCATCGGCCACACCATAGAGCCGATGTATACGTTGAAGGCAACGAAGCGGCCGAGGGTCATGTCGCCGACTATCGTAAAATAGCCGCCCACAAGGATGGCGACGACATAGGTGAGACCTACGAGGAAATGCAGGATCGGCTCGAAAGCGGCATCGAGCCTGACGACGTGCATGGTGGCCCGGCGCTTTTTCTCGTTGACTTCGCGGAATGCCGCGTACTGTTTCTTCTCCTGTACGAAAGCCTTGACGACGCGCTCGCCGGAGATGCTCTCCTGGGCGTAGTCGCTGAGTTCGGCAAAAGCCTTCTGCATATTGGAATACCGGCGTTCGAACGCCTCTCCGAAGAAGTATCCGAACAGAGCTATGGCCGCCATGGGTATCATGGCCAGCAGCGTCAGTTTCACGCTGACGTATGTCATCATCCGGTAGAGAACGAGAAGCGTCAGTACAGTGGCGTCGAAACTCGTGACGATGGCCGGACCGATAGCCAGACGGACGGACTCCAGATCGTTCGTGAAATAGGCCATCAGGTCGCCGGTCTTGTGTGTATTGAAATATCTGAGGGGCAGTGTCTCGAGGTGCTCGAACATCTGGTCTCTGAGGGCGCGCTCTATCTTGCGCGCCGAGCCGAAGATGAAGCGTCTCCACCAGAACCGGCCGAACATGACGGCTATTCCGCAGAGGACTATCTTCCCGGCTATCATGAGAACGCCGCGCGCGTCTATAAGGTGGGCCGCGAGGCCGTCCGTAGCCTCGCCGATCAGCTTCGGCACGAACAGTTCCACGTAATCCACCATCAGAAGCGTTATAAGTCCGAGAAGGTACGCCGGGCCGTATTTTTTGAGCTGCGGCCGGAGTATGCCCTTTCTGTTCTTAAGCTTTTGCATGGTTTATCTCCAATGTTAAATAACATTACGCGTAAAAGAAATTATACGTTAAACGGCTGGGTTTAGCAAGCATTATTTACGCCGTGGCAGGGGCGGCGGCTGATACGGAGATGACAGTCAAGACGATTGAATAGTGACGCGCAACATGATAAAATACAGTATCATCAGGATACGGCTCCGGTCAGGAGCATGACTGTCCGCATACGGTGGCAGATATGGAAGAGACACGGGATAAAAGAAGAAAAAAACTTAAAAGCGCGATCGCCGAAGCCGTGTTCGGATTCATACCCGCCCACGTGCGCCCCGGCGTCGTGCTGTGGTTCTTTGAGCGTCTTCGGGCGCTCCAGCGTGTCGCGCGAAGAAAGTTCAGAAACGCTTCGCGGAACGCGGAGCGTTTCCTGTCCCATTTTGAGCGCCTTGTCGGTTTCGGGGGGTATATCGAGGATCAGGCCGCATACGGCGACATGCGTTTCGGCAAAAGCACGGTCCGTCATTCGGGCTGCGAGGTCATAGCGGCGTACAACGCGCTCCGTTCTCTGGGAAGGGGAAGCATACCGAGCCTGCCCCTGCTTATCGACGCATTCGAAAGGGACGGGATGGTCCTTTCCGGAAGATGGGGAACGGCGCCGAAGGCGATAAGGGACTTCTTCGTCAGGCAGGGCTACTGGACGTCGTTCACCGCAAACGAGCGGGAATTCGACGGGCTCGGCGAACTGTGCGACGATTTCATACTTACGATGTACAACGACCGTCACGACATACGCCGGCAGGTGCACACGGTATATATCTCAAAGCGCGACGGCCTGTTCGCTGCCCACAATCTCCACGGCAACGGAAGCGTACCGAAAGCATACCGCAGTATCTCCGGTCTGGTAGCCAGCATAAACGGCGGGAGCTCGAAACCGATATCCCTGCTGGGGATCAGAGAGCAGGCCCCAGAGGAAGACGCTCCGGGCCAGGTGCGGTGGTCTCCTGACCGGGGGTGAGCGGACGGATGACAGATTGCCGCCCGATGGTTCCTGAAGAGACTCATGGCAAAACAAGGCAAGTATGGTTCAACAACTTGTTATTATCATATGATATAAATAAGTTGTTGAATTTTATTATATCATGTGATATATATAAGTAGGGGGTGATCTCCGTGACATATGAATACAGATTCAGTGACGACTGCAGACTGCTGAGAGAAATGAGAAGTCTTTCCCGGGCGGAACTGGCTGAAAAGCTGGGCATTGGGATAGCGACCGTCAACCGCTGGGAAAACGGGCAGACTGAACCGACTAAAGACAATCTTGAAAAATTCTATTCTTATGCATACAGAAACGGTGTCAAATTGAACAGCATCAAAGAACAATTCTATAGAGAAGAACTGTCACGGGACAGCATTCTGCTTTTCCACGGGGCTAAAACAGTCATCGACGGCGTCATAAGGCCTGATGCATCCAGACCGACCAATGATTTCGGGAAGGGATTCTATATGGGAGAATCCTTCCGCCAGGCAGCGCTTTTTGTGTCCGGGTTCGAGACATCCTGCGTTTACTGCGTAGAATTCCAAAAGAAAGGGCTTAAAGCGGTGCAGTACTCCGTGGATACGGAATGGATGCTGACGGTTGCCTGCTTCAGAGGCCGGCTCAGGGGACGGATAAGCGAAGGGCAAAGCGCTCGAATCTGCGCCAAGGCAAATAACGCCGACTATATCATTGCTCCGATAGCAGATAACAGAATGTATCAGATCATAGACAGTTTCATAGACGGTGAGATTACAGATGAGCAGTGCAGGCATGCTCTGGCGGCTACGGAACTGGGCATGCAGTTCGTTTTGAAGACAGACAAGGCCGTCGCATGTGCAAACATACTGGAACGGTGTTTCCTGTGTGATCCGGAGAAAAACGATTATGCCAGGACACGTAGCGACGATATCCATGCCGCCGAGGACAAAGTCAGGGCGGCCAGGATCAGATACAGGGGCAAAGGGAAATATATAGAGGAACTTCTATGAAAGAATTGGGAAAAGACGAAAGACTCCTTTGTGAGATCCAGGGGAGAATATTTGAAAGATCTGCTGTCGGATATGGATCGAGTTCAGCAGTGTTTGTCCGAAGGTATATGAACTCTGAATACGCCGCGCGAATGGACCGGACCGGATTTGCAGACCGGCCGACGGATGAGCAGGAAGCGTTTGCGTCTCTTGACGAGGAATACGGCATCAGCAAATACGGAAGCAGGGTCTTTCATGCTGATGAGCTGTACTGGATGGGATATATATACAGATACTGGGCATGCGCATCCGGGTTGTCCAGCAAGGCTGTCTACAAGAGGTGCAGCGTTAAGGATCTGCACGCAGTCTATTACGCATATCATACGATGGATCCTTCAAACGCAATAGAAAGAATAATGGAAGCAAAAGGGTTCGCTGTTGGAGAAAAGAAGCAGATTGCTGACGGAGTAATGATTCTTCGAAGGATCAGAAATGAACGTACAGCTTCATAATGCAGAATGGCGCTGCCTCTGCCGGCCCGGATGACCGAATGAGGCAGCGCCATTGGTTTGTTGACGGAATGCGGGAATACTGTCAAACCTGCGAGAACACTTCACCGATCTTTCCGGTTATCAGAAGATCAGCCGAACTGTCGTAGCCGGTCGGATCGCGGTTTATGAGGACGAGCCTGTTGCCACGGTAATAGTCGACCAGTCCCGCGGCCGGGTATACGACGAGAGAAGTGCCGCCGATAATGAGCATGTCGGCGTTTCGGATCGCTTTTACGGAAGCTTCGATGACGTCCTCGTCGAGGCATTCGCCGTAGAGCACCACGTCCGGCTTTATCGTGCCTCCGCATGTGCATTTTGGCACGCCTTCGCAGGAGGTGACCGCCTCTAAGCCATAGGATCTGCCGCACTTTACGCAGTGGTTCCGGAGAACGGAACCGTGGAGCTCAAGAACGTTTCTGCTTCCGGCCAGCTGGTGCAGGCCGTCTATGTTCTGCGTGATGACGGCCCTGAGCTTTCCTTCGGCCTCGAGTTCCGCGAGACGGATATGGGCGCGGTTCGGCTTCACGCCGGATATGAGCATCTTGTCCCTGTAGAAACGGTAGAACTCTTCCGTATGGGTCTCGAAAAACGAACCGCTGAGGATCGTTTCTGGCGGGTAGTCGAATTTCTGATGGTAGAGCCCGTCCACGCTGCGGAAATCCGGTATCCCGCTCTCGGTGGAGACGCCGGCGCCGCCGAAGAACACTATATTCGAACTTTCTTCAATCCATCGTTTGAGCGTGAGGATGTTGTCGTCCATGTCATACGCCTCCGTGATCAGAGATTAATATACGGCGCGGAGACAGGACGTCCCCGCGCCGCTCTTGTTCTGTTTTTATTTTGTCGGGATCTGGCTCTCTTTGAGCACTACGTCGTGGGCGCCGCCCTCGATTATCGAAGTGGCGGAGACGAGGGTCAGCTTGGCCTTCTTCTGCAGTTCGGGGATCGTCACCGCGCCGCAGTTGCACATGGTGGAACGGACCTTGCTGAGCGTCATGCCGACGTTGTCCTTCAGACTGCCGGCGTAGGGAACGTAGGAGTCGACGCCTTCTTCGAAGGAGAGCTTGCCCTCTCCGCCGAGATCGTAGCGCTGCCAGTTCCGGGCGCGGGAGGAGCCTTCGCCCCAGTATTCCTTCATGTAGTTGCCGCCGACGGAGACACGGTTGCCGGGAGCCTCGTCGAAACGGGCGAAGTAGCGGCCCAGCATCAGGAAGTCGGCTCCCATGGCGAGGGCGAGGGTCACGTGATAGTCGTGTACGATGCCGCCGTCGGAACAGACGGGGACGTACCATCCGGTCTCTTCGAAATATCTGTCGCGTTCGGCGCAGACGTCGATGAGAGCGGTGGCCTGGCCGCGGCCGATGCCCTTCTGCTCTCTGGTGATGCAGATGGAACCGCCGCCGATACCGATCTTGACGAAATCCGCCCCCGCGTCGGCCAGGAAGCGGAAGCCCTCCGCGTCGACCACGTTGCCGGCGCCTACCTTGACGGTGTCACCGTACTTTTCAC
>JAFZSD010000064.1 GCA_017619535.1 Oscillospiraceae bacterium
CCGTCGGACATGACGACGAGCCTGTCGGCGTCGACCGTCTCCTCCATATGGTGCGTGATGAGGACGACCGTAGTGCCGAGTTCGTCTCTCATTTTCCTTATTATCCCGGTGACTTCCTGCCGGCCGCGGGGGTCGAGCATCGCTGTCGGCTCATCGAACACGACGCACCTGGGCCGCATCGCGAGAACTCCTGCGATCGCCACTCTCTGCTTCTGTCCGCCGGACAGGAGGTGCGGAGCGTGCTCCCTGAAATCGTACATGCCGACGACCTTAAGCGCGTCGTCCACGCGCCTTCGTATCTCCTCGGGCGGGCAGCCGAGGTTCTCGGGCGCGAAAGCCACGTCCTCCTCCACCACGTTCGCCACGATCTGGTTGTCCGGATTCTGGAAGACCATGCCCACGGTCCTTCTTATCTCTATCAGCAGTTCCTCGTTCGCCGTGTCCATGCCTGCGACGTACACGATGCCTCCGGAGGGGAGGAACACGGCGTTCATGTGTTTCGCCAGTGTCGACTTTCCGGAGCCGTTGTGCCCGAGCACCGCTACGAATGTGCCCTCTTCGATCTCCAGGTCGATGCCCTTGAGGATCAGACGCGGAGTCTCGTCCTCCGCGGCGGCGTACGCATAGGAGAGGTCCTTCATCTCTATTATCCTGTCGCTCATCGTCATCTCTCCCATCTGCAGGCGGCGCCGCATGGCAGAACGAGTCCGCTCTCCGTCACCGGAAGGCCCAGCTCGCTGCTCTCCGCGCGGCCGCCCCAGCGTCCCGCAAAGACCGTCCCGGCTATATACGTGAGCGTCGCCGGTGACAGCCCGGTCGTATAAGAGTTAATTATCACGAACAGCGGATCGTCGCTAAGCACTCCAGCGCAGAGCGAAACGAACGGGAACAGGTCTTTCTCCAGTTTCCAGATCTCTCCCGAGGGTCCCCTGCCGTATGAGGGCGGATCCATGATTATGGCGTCATATCTCCGGCCGCGCCGGATCTCCCGTTCGACGAACTTGGCGCAGTCGTCGATTATCCAGCGTATGCTGCTGTTTTCAAGTCCCGACGCGCGGGCGTTCTCCCGTGCCCAGGACACCATGCCCTTCGCCGCGTCCACATGACATACGGACGCGCCCGCGGCGGCCGCGGCGACGGTGGCACCGCCCGTATAGGCGAAGAGATTGAGGACGCTCACCGGACGTCCTGCGCCGCGTATCCTGTCCGAGATGTACTCCCAGTTCACGGCCTGCTCCGGAAAAAGCCCGGTATGCTTGAAGTTCATCGGCTTTACGTTGAAAGTATAGTCTCCGTAGCGCACCTGCCAGCTGGCCGGCAGTCCGTTCTTCTCCCAGCTGCCTCCGCCGGAGGACGAGCGGTTATACTTTGCATCGGGCCGTTTCCAGCCCGGGTGTCTCCTGGGCGTGTCCCAGATCGCCTGGGGATCCGGGCGCACCAGTATATGCTCTCCCCAGCGCTCCAGCTTCTCGCCGTCGGAGCAGTCGATGAGCTCATAATCCTTCCAGTTTTCAGCAAGCCACATATCTTTCACCTGTCGTGTATGCAGTAACACCTTATGTATATAATAAATCAGTGTATTATATCATTGAAATGCTTATTAAGTCAATTGCCGGCTGTCTTCGGCACACAGGCCGTCTGCGCCGCCCCTCTTTATTGACAATCATGCTATAATTATTGAGAAACACCTATTTACGCTGTACCGTCCCTCAGCGGGCGGAGATCCACGGAAACGGAGGTGAGATCCTTGCCGAAAAACAGGCCGGTAAAGACCGTCGCAAACAACAAAAAGGCGTTCCACGACTACTTCATACTCGACCGTTTCGAGGCCGGGGTCGAGCTCTTCGGGACCGAGGTCAAATCCATAAGGATGGGCAACGTGAACCTGAAGGACTCCTTCTGCGCCATCAAGAACGGCGAGATATTTGCCCACGGCATGCACATAAGCCCCTATGAGAAGGGCAACATATTCAACCGCGATCCCATGCGCCCGAAGCGTCTCCTGATGCACAAGCGGGAGATAATGCGGCTCTACGGCAAGATAAAGCAGGAGGGTCTGACTCTCATTCCCCTCTCCGTCTATTTCAATTCCGACGGCCGCGTCAAGATCGAGCTGGGCCTTGCGAAGGGCAAAAAACTGTACGACAAGCGCGAGGCGCTGGCACGGCGCGACAGCGACAGAGATATAGAGAGAATCAAAAAAGAAAGGAATATTTGAAATGGCTAATCCTATCGTGACAATCACCATGGCGGACGGCAAGACCATGACCGCGGAGCTCTATCCCGAGATAGCTCCCAACACCGTCAACAACTTCATCTCCCTCGTCAAGAAGGGCTTCTACGACGGTCTCATCTTCCACCGCGTCATCTCCGGCTTCATGATCCAGGGCGGCTGCCCCAACGGAAACGGCATGGGCGGACCCGGCTACACGATACCCGGCGAGTTCGAGGGCAACGGCTTCAAGAACGATCTCCGGCACACCCGCGGAGCCCTCTCGATGGCCCGCGCGCAGCATCCCGACTCCGCAGGGAGCCAGTTCTTCATCATGCACAGAGACGCGCCCTACCTTGACGGCCAGTACGCCGCTTTCGGAATGCTCACCGACGGTTTCGACGTGCTTGACGCCATCGCAGGCACCCGCACCGACTTTATGGACAGGCCTCTCTCCCAGCAGAAGATAGCCAGCATAACGGTGGATACACTCGGCGAGGAATATCCCGAACCGGCAAAAGCATGAAGACCGCCGTTATAACGGGAGCCTCCTCCGGTCTCGGCATCGAGCTTGCTCTCGCCGCTGAGAAGAAATTTCCGGATATAGAGTGCTTCTGGCTCATCGCAAGAAGGGCCGAAAGGCTGCAGGAGACGGCCGGCAGGCTCAGCCGCGGGACGCTTCTTATCTCCGCCGACCTGTCCACAGAAGATGGTCTGGCGAAATACAGGTCGGCTCTCGAGCGGGAAAAGCCGGACGTCCGTCTGCTGATCAACAATGCGGGCTTCGGAATACTCGGCAACGTCGCAGACTCAGATCCCGGCGGACAGGCCGGTATGATCGACGTGAACATCCGGGCTCTGACCGTCATGACGGCGGTCACTCTCCCCTATATGGGCCGCGGAGCGATGATCGTGAACACCTCGTCCATCGCGTCCTTCTGCCCCGCTCCGCGGATGACTGTGTACAGTTCGACCAAGGCCTACGTGACCTCGTTCACACGCGGTCTGGCCGAGGAGCTCCGCCCGCGGGGGATATCCGTCACGGCGGTATGTCCGGGTCCGATGGACACGGAGTTCCTGAGCGTCGCGGGGATCAGCGGCAATTCGAAGACTTTCGATACTCTCCCCTACTGCGACCCGAAAAAGGTGGCGGAGGGCACGATCGACGCGGCGGCGGCCGGGCGCGTCATCTACACCCCGAAGGCCTTCTACAGGTTCTACCGTTTCGTCGCGAAGATCCTTCCCCACTCCCTGGTCGTAAAAATGGCCAAGACCTGATAAACAGAAAAACGCCCGCCGGTCCGTATCTGGGCCGGCGGGCGTGCCGTATATCCGGTTTATTTCGCCAGTTTCGCCATGAATCTGGCGGCGTCGACTATGAAACGTTCGTGCTTTGCTGTCCCGATTACCTTTTCGCCTTCGCAGGCGGTGATGTCGAAGGAGAGCTTTCTGCCTTCCACTGCTGTGAGGACTGCCTCGGCGCACACTTCAGCCCCCACGGGCGAAGCCGCCGTGTGCTTAGCGTCCATCTCCGTTCCAACGCTCGTGCTGCCCTCGGGGAGAGCGTCCTTTACGGCGTCGCAGGCCGCGCACTCCATCAGCGCCACCAGCATCGGCGTGGCGAAAACGTCCAGAGATCCGCTTCTGCAGACTCTCGCGGACATATTCTCCGTGACCGTCCAGGCAGCGGTTCCTTTCAGTCCGGCTTTCAGTTCAGTCATAACAGTTACCTCGAAACACAGAGATTTCCGGCGCGCGCCGGTAACGTCAAAATATCACAGTTTCATCCTCCTGTAAAGCCTATACAAGGCTCTCCCCGCGTGCTATATTGGTCGCGGAAACAAATACTTTTGCGGAGGTGCAGGAGAAATGGAAGACAGAAGGACCATCCGCGTGACCGGCAGGGGCACTCTGAAGCTCCGCCCGGACGTCACCAGGCTCACGATAACGCTGAACGGACATGAAAAGGACTACGCGGACACTGTCGAGCGCTCCTCCCGTGATACCGAGGCGCTCGCAGCCGCGATCACGCCCCTCGGTTTCGAGCGCTCATCGCTGAAGACGCTCTCCTTCGACGTGAACGCCAGGTACGAAGGGATAAACGACAAGAACGGCAACTACAGGCGCGTGTTCAAGGGGTATGAGTTCAGCCACGTACTGAAACTCGAATTCCCCTCTGACAACGATCTCCTCGGCCGGATCCTCTATGCCCTGGCCCACTCGTCCGTTGACGCGGAGTTCGACATCAGCTATACGGTGAAAGACCGCGAGGCGGCGAAGAACGAACTGCTCGGCAAGGCGGTCGAAGACGCCGCGGCGAAAGCTAAGGTCCTCTCGGACGCCGCGGGGACGAAGCTCGGCAGTATCCGCAGCATCGACTACTCCTGGGGAGAGATCGAGATGGCGGTGCGGCCTATGAACCGCATGATGAAGATGGCCGACGCGGCGGAGGAACAGGCGTTCGGCTGCGCCGTGAACATCGAACCGGACGACATAACCGTCTCGGACACCGTAACGGTGGTCTGGGATATCGTCTGACCGCATACGCTGATCCCCGAACTGAAAAAAGCTGGGTACAGCTCGGCCTTCCGGCTTTGCTGTCCCAGCTTTTTCGTCTCTTTATGTCCCTCAGTCGTTGCTGTACAGAAGGTCTCCGTACGTCGGGAACGGCCAGTACTCCCTGTCAGTCACCGTCTCCAGTTCGTCGGCGGCGGCTCGGATATCCTCCATTATGGGGATTATCACGTCTCTGAAATACATAGCGCGTTCGGTGATATCCGCCTTATCGGCCGTGCATGCAGCCGCGGAGTCGAGCTCGGACGCCTTCTCGTAGATCACGTCTTTTAGGGCGTCGACGCGCTCCGCGGTCTCGAGCTCATACCTGCAGCCGGCATCCGGCATCAGTTTCCGCTTGGAGGAGACCTCTCTGCAGAGCGAAGAGGAGAACGACGCCGCCGCGGGAAGGATGTCCTTCCTGACCATCTTGAGCATCGTCGTCGCCTCTATATTGAGGACCTTGCAGTAGTTCTCGAGCATCACCTCGTAACGGGCCCTCATCTCGGTCTCGTTTAAGACCTTGTGGCGCGCGAAAAGATCTATGCTCTTCTGTTCGAGATAATACGGGAGCGCATCCGGCGTCGTCGGCAGGTTGAGAAGGCCGCGCCTTTCGGCCTCGGCGATCCATGCTTCATCATAACCGTTGCCGTTGAAGATTATGCGGCGGTGCTCGCGTATGCAGCGCCTTATCACGCCGTTCAGGGAGGCGGTGAAGTCCTCGGCGCCCTCCAGTTCGTCTGCGTACTGGCGGAGCGATTCCGCGACCGCCGTGTTGAGCACTATGTTCGCGCTGGCTATGGACATGGACGAACCGACCATGCGGAACTCGAACTTGTTGCCTGTGAACGCAAACGGAGACGTCCTGTTCCGGTCCGTGGCGTCCTGCGGAAAACGCGGCAGTACGTGCACTCCGACCTTTATCATCCGCTGCTCGCCCGCGCTGTACTCTTCGCCCTTCTCTATCGCGTCGAGTATCGCGCAGAGTTCGTCGCCCAGGAACATGGATACTATCGCCGGGGGCGCTTC
>JAFZSD010000065.1 GCA_017619535.1 Oscillospiraceae bacterium
ATTACAGCCTTTTTGAATAGAAAAATAGTGAATGATCTGTTAATTTTCTCCTCGCATAGGCCGCCTGTGCATACTGCGCGCAGGTGCAGTTCCGGGATCTCCGCGGCACTACCCTCGCTCAATACCACAGGTTCAAAACTGGTCGGATCCGTGCCGGGCGTCCGAAAAACTATATCGCCGTATTCCCTCTCCGCGGTCATCCCGGGCAGCGATACCGCCGCCGAAGGCTTTTCCGCTTCGCAGAGACGTAGCACCGCTCCTACATGCTCCGCAGACAGACCGCTGCCGCACATCATCCTGACTATGCGCGATGCGACGGGGTACGGCAGCGCCGCCAGACACGCCGCGTCCGCTCTGTCCGGTTCTTCCAGAGTTTCTACGAATCCGCGGGCTGCTGACGCGATATAATCCTCGTCACGGCGGAGAAGCTCCGCTGTCCGAAGCGCGGTACGGGAAAAGTCGCCGTTCAGTTCGCACAGAACAGGCATCACGGTGTGCCGTATCCTGTTTCTGCCGCATATGTCTTCGCTGTTTGTGGAATCCTCCACATGTGGTATGCCGCGTTCCGAAAGAAACTCCTCTATCTCTCTGCGCGGAAAACACATGAGCGGACGGACTATCCTGCCCCGCACCGGCGGTATGCCGCAAAGACCGCGCAGGCCGGTCCCTCTTGCAAGATTCAGGAGCATCGTCTCTGCGTTGTCGTCTGCGTTGTGAGCCGTAGCTATCCTGGAAGCGCACATCTCGTCCGCAGTCTGTTCGAGAAAACCGTAGCGCATCGCCCGTGCGGCTTCTTCAATACCGATGCCGCATTCCCTGGCATATGCGGTCACATCGCCCGAACCCGAATGGAACGGCACTCCCCTGCTTCTGCACCAGTCTGATACGAACTCTTCGTCCCTGTCAGCCTCGGCGCCGCGAAGCCGGTGATTGAAGTGCGCTGCCTCGACGGCAAGTCCTCTCCGCTTCGCAGCGTCCAGAAGAAGTTCCAGAAGGCACATGGAATCTGCGCCGCCGGATACGGCGGCCAGTATCCTCGAACCTTCCGGCAGCATCGAGTATCTGTCGGCGTATTCAAGGAAACGTGTGAGCATGTCACATGTCCTCCTCCGAATGGAAGTGTTCTATGGAAGAATACGTCGTGTATTCCGGCAGCCACTGGAGCTCGACCGTGCCGGTCTCTCCGCGTCTGTTCTTCAGTATTATGCACTCCGCGACATTCGGTTTGTCGCTGTCCTTATTGTAGTAATCGTCTCTGTACAGGCCCATGACCAGGTCTGCATCCTGTTCGATAGCACCTGACTCACGGAGATCGGACAGAAGCGGTCTTTTGTTGGTACGGGCCTCGTTCGCTCGGGAAAGCTGTGACAGACAGATAACGGGAACGTTGAGCTCCTTAGCCATTATCTTCATCATACGGCTAATATCAGAGACGACCTGTGTCCTGTTCTCGCCTGTGTATCCGGAGTTTCCGGAAGCGCTCTGCATGAGCTGGATATAGTCTATAACTACCAGACCGAGATTCTGAATCCTGCGGCACTGGGCGTTCATATCCGCAACGGAAAGCATCGGGTTGTCGTTTATGCGCAGATCTGTATTGCTAATAGCTTCCGCGGCAAGCGCTATCTTCCGCCATTCGTCATTTGACAGCCGGCCTGTCTGAAGCTTCTTGTTGTCGATAAAGCTTTCCGAAGACAGCAGCCTTATCGCCAGCTGCTCGCGGGACATTTCGAGCGAAAAGATGGCGACTGCCTTCTTTGTGGTCTTTGCAACGTGCATCGCGATGTTCAGGGCTATACTCGTCTTGCCCATACCGGGACGGGAAGCGATAAGGATGAAGTCCGACTTGTTCAGACCCATCGTAACGTTATCGAGGTCCGGCAGGCCCGTCGTGAGACCGGGGATCCTGCTGTCGCTCTTGGACGCTATCGAGAGCTGTTCGTATACGTCGCGCAGGACGCTGGACACCGGTTCCAGACCCGTGGTGTTTCTTCCCTGGCGCAGCGCGTATATCCTCTTTTCGGCCGCCTCAAGGATATCCGAGGCGGAACCCAGTCCCTCCATGGCGAGGCCGTTTATCTCGCTTCCGGCCTGCGCTATATTCCGGAGCATCGCCTTGTCGCGTACTATTGCCGCGTATTCGAGCACGTTCACCGCGGTCGGAGTGATATCCATGAGCTCGACGATATACTGCGATGAACGGTCGTTATACACGCCGTTCACACGCATGTTCTCCAGCACCGTCACGGGGTCGATGACCATAGAGTAGTTGAACATCGAGTATATAGTCTCGAATATCTCCCTGTTGGTCGTCGAATAGAAATCCTCCGCCTTGACCGCTCCCAGAACATCGCCTATGCAGCGCGGGTCTATCAGCATCGAACCGAGCACCGCCTGCTCCGCCTCTATGTTGTTCGGGACCTGTCTGCCGAGCAGCTCATCCATATCCGTATCCTCCCTGCGATTAGTTCATGCACACTGCGGAGCCGTTACTTCTCCTCCGCAACTATAAGGTGGATCGTGCCGTTTATCTCATAGCCGAACTTGCACTTGACTTCATAGCTGCCGAAAGTCTTGATCGGCTCTGTCTGCACTATCTTGTTCTTTTCGACCGTGATGCCGTACTGCTCGTTAAGAGCGTCGGAGATCTCTTTCGATGTGACGGCGCCGAAAAGCCGCCCTGCTCCTCCGGACTTGGCGCTTATCTTGACTACGCAGCTCTCCAGCTTTTTCGCCGCCTCAGCCGCTTCCGCCTTCTCGCGTTCGATCTGCGCGAGACGCGCTCTCTCTTTTATGCGCATCGCGTTCATATTGTCTGCCGTCGCCGGCACAGCCAGCTTCTTGGGGAACAGGTAGTTGCGTGCGTATCCGTCCGCGACGTCTACGCTCTGGCCTTTTTTGCCCTGTCCCTTTACATCCTGCTGCAGAATGACCTTCATTTAGGTTCCCTCCGTTCTATACTATATCGCCTGTTCATCGGTGCGAACATACTCCAAACAGCTGTCGATCGCCGCCGTGAGGCGCTCAACCACTTCGTCCATCGTCGCATTCGGGATCTGTGCGCCGGCTGTGGATTTGTTTCCTCCGCCGCCCAGTTTCTCAAGGATCACCTGGACGTTGATATCTCCTATGCTGCGTGCGGATATGCCTATCGAATCGCCGTCGGGCGAAAGCACGAACGACGCCTGGATTCCGGTTATGTTGAGAAGTTCGTCCGCCGCCTGTGCAACGACTATCCTGTCCACGGGAGTGTCTGACACCGCGATCGCTATGCCCTCGCGGTACACCGTAGCGCTGCTTATCAGCGAGTAGCGTGAAAGCGCAGACTGAAGGTCTGACTGAAGCAGCTTTTTGACCTCTGTCGTGTCGGCGCCCGCTCTCCGGAGAAATGCCGCCGCGTCGAACGTGCGGCTCCCCGTGCGGATCGAGAAGCTCTTCGTATCGAGTACTATGCCGGCTAGGAGCGCCTCTGCTTCGAACCGGAGCATCGTCGACTGATCCACAAGATACTGGATCATCTCCGTCACCAGCTCTGAAGCGGAAGAGGCGTACGGTTCATGGAAGTTGAGACCGGCGTTCTGGATATATGTTGCCGCCCTCCTGTGGTGATCGATAACGGCGATGCGGTTGCAGGAAAGAAGGAGCGCGTCCGACTCCACCTGCTCCGGTCTGTTGGTGTCGACGACGACGAGCAGCGTCTTGCTGTCCGCCATCAGTATCGCGTCCTGCGGAGATATGAATACGTCCGCGTACTCCGGGAGAAGCGCCATTCTGCTAATGAGCTGTTTTGACGAATTCTTTTCCGCGTTGATCACTATATATGCCTTTTTGCCCCTGTTGTGCGCGATGCAGCATACGCCGACAGCCGATCCCACACTGTCCAGATCCGCGTATTTGTGACCCATTATGAGTACGATAGATGCATCGCTCACCAGCTCTCCGAAAGCGTTGGCCATAACACGGGACTTGACCTTAGTCCTCTTTTCAAGTTCCGCGGACTGCCCGCCGTAGAACTCAAAATTATACCTGTTTTTAATTACGACCTGATCGCCGCCGCGGGAAAGCGACATCTCGAGGCTCAAAGCCGCGAACCGGAACGTCTCTTCAAAGGACTTTCCGTCACGTCCGATACCGATACTCAGGGTCGCGTGGACTCCCGACGGCCCGGAGATCTCCCTGACGGAATCGAGCAGGGAGAACTTGTCGTCTATGAATCCCTGCAGGCAACTTTCCTCGAATATAAACATATACCTGTCGCGGTCGTATTTCGCCAGATGTCCTCCGCTGTCCGAACACCATGAGTTTATCTTTTCGTCGATAGTGGACAGGATCGTGGATTTTTCCTTCTCCGTCGCGTTCTTGAGAAGCTCGTCATAGTTATCGAGCATTATTATCGCGGCGACAGGCCGGGAATCCATGTACTCATTGTAGATATCCGAATACTCGGTCATGTCGACCCAGTACGTCGTCGCCAGAAATTCGCGTGTCCCTGTCTCGCGTTCCGTTCTGACTATGCTTCCGAAGACCTTGAACTTCTTGTCGCCGACGTCCACAAAACCCGGATACTCCGTCTTTCCCTCTGCCAGCCATTTTGTGGAGAAACCGGGCACGACGTCCGTGATGGACACTTCGAAGAAGTGTTCGCGGCTGTTCGTCGCCTCAAGAAACCTGTCGTTTGACCAGAGTATAAGGTCGTTGCTCGGATTGAAGATAACGACAGGCATCGGAAAGTTGACGAGCGTATCCTTTGCTGCGGAATCCATGCTGTCGGTAACTGATTCGATGTAGTCGAGCAGCTTGTCTACACGTTTCGTGGACGACATACGCGTAAACACAGCGAGGAGAATGATCACGACCGCCTCTGCTATCGCAAGGATCTTTGCCTTCGGCCCAAAAAAGCATGTGGCGACCGCAAACAGGATCAGCACTATGAAATACAGCCGCATGCTTGGCTGGAACATACGCGACAGTTTGTTGTTCATGTCCTTGCCTCCGAATCAAGCTTAAAACATGCTGCCGGCGTCAAGGGTACACTACCGGCTATTATAGATGATATATTATATCAAAACGTCCAGAGTTATACAATAGTGCGCCGAAATATAACACCCAAAACTGTCAAGACCTTTTGCCTGTACCGGACACGCCTGACGTCAAATGATCTGTCATGCGAAATTTGAAGAAAATCGACCTTACATTTTAGTAAAATCATCAGTTGTAGTCCGGGCCGTGTTCAAATATAATATCTGTACGACTCTTTCCCTCCGCTCGCGGGCGTATATAAACAGCAGCAAAGGAATACACCGCCATGAAACGCTTAATCTGCGCAGTTCTCTGCGCGTTACTGATCGCGGGGCTCGCCGGATGCGGCTCCGTACCGGCAAGCGGCATCGCTTCACGCGACGACGTCCCCGGCTCCGTGATCGGGGTATTGTCCGACACAGCCGCCGTCGCTTATGCCGAAACAAGAGGCGACGTCCACAAATATGCAACACGCGAACAGCTCGTCGCCGCTCTGAAATCCGGCACGGTGGATTGCGCCATTATTGACGACAGTATAGCGAAGCGTTTTGTGCGCGGTCAGCTCAAACTCGAACTGCTGGAAGAACCTCTTATCTCCGCGGCCTTCTGTTTTGCCATTGCCAAGGAAAACGCAGATCTGACCGAAGCCGTGAACGGCGCGCTGCGCCAGCTGAAGGATTCCGAAGTGCTGGAAGACATAATCGACGGCTACTTTTCAGGAGGAAAATACGTCTACAGATCGCCCGAAGACCTGGACCGCAGCAAAGGGACCCTTACTCTCGCGGTCGGTATAGACTTTCCGCCATACAAAGTCACCAGTTCTGACGGTGAGATAACTGGTCTGGACATAGACGTGGCCCGTGCCGTATGCGATCTGCTCGGCCTTGATATGGAGATATCCGTTATCACGAACGAATCCCTTGTTTCCGCCGTGATGCACGGCAGAGCCCATTTTGCGCTCGGCGGTCTCTATGATTCGGAAGCAGGAGCCGAAATGGTCGATTTCTCAGACCCCTACGTCACATGCACTCAGAGGATCGTCGTCCGCAAATAAGACTGAAACGAACGCCCGTTTCCCGGCTTTTCCAGGCCGTGGAAACGGGCATTTTTTATTCTGGTGCTCCGTTGATTTGACATGCGTTATATAATTATATGTAGATTCCAAAATGCACGTACTAATTGATTGGATGTGTTATTTGATGGTTGAGATCAGGGAAGTCACGACAAAACGCGAGCTGCGTAAATACATCGCTTTTCCGAACGAACTTTACAAGGATGTTCCTCAGTACATCCCTCCCATGTTCGGCGATGAGATGGCAGACTGGGACCATGATAAGAACCCGGCATTCAGTTACTGCGACGCAAAGTGCTTTCTTGCGTACCGGGACGGTAAGATCGTAGGCCGTGTCGGTGCGATCCACAGCCGCCTTTCGAATGAAAAGTGGGATACCAACCGCACCCGGTTCACCCAGCTCGATTTCATCGATGATCCGGAGGTCTCAGCGGCGCTTATGGGCGCCGTCGAGGAGTACGCCGCCGGTTTCGGCTGCACGGAGGTGCACGGACCTCTCGGCTTCTGCGATCTGGACCGCGAGGGGCTCCTTATAGAGGGCTTTGACCGGAAGGGTATGTTCATCACATACTACAACCATCCGTACTACAGAGAGCATCTCGAACGTCTGGGCTATGACAAGGACGTCGACTGGATCGAGTACCTGATCTCCGTTCCGTACGACGAGAAGACCACGACACATCTCCAGCGGCTGTCAGACTACGTCTGCCGCCGCAGCCACCTCCATGTCGTGGAATTGAAATCGCGGAGACAGATAAAAAAATACGTCAAGAAGGTCTTTGAACTCCTCAACGTCGCATACGCTGGCCTCTACAGCACCGTCGACCTCACGGATGCACAGATCAAAAAGTATACTGACAAATTTCTGCCGATGATAAACCCTGATCTCGTCTGCTTCGTCACCGACGACAACGACGACCTCATCGCCTTCGGCGTGTCAGCGCCGTCCATGGCGAACGCCCTTAAAAAAAGCAACGGCAAGCTCTTCCCCACCGGCTTTATCGGCATCTTAAGGTCGCTGAAGATAAACGATACTCTCGATCTTTTCCTCATTGCCGTCAGGCCGGATTATCAGAAGTCAGGCGCCAACGCCGTTCTGATGAACCACGTTCTCCAGGGATGTCAGAAGATGGGCATCAAAGTCGCCGAGACCGGTCCGCAGCTCGAACTCAACGACAAGATCCTCACACAGTGGAAAATGTTCGAGAAGGAGCAGCACAAGCGCAGAAGGTGCTTTATCAAGACGATCGCTCCCTCCTCAGCAGAGGAAGGCGCAAAAGCAGCAACCTCCGACGAGTCCGCCGGACAGGAAACTGGCGCAATCCAGACTTCCGTCTGATCCCTCCGGTTTTCCACGATAAACGATACAGCACGTCCCGTTTTTAAGCGGAACGTGCTGTTTTTTTGCAAAAAGAGACAGCCCTTAAAGGACTGTCTCTCTGTGTTGGCGTCTACCTATTTTTCCGGGCCGTCGCCAGCCAAGTATTTTCGGCACAAGTGAGCTTAACTGCCGTGTTCGGAATGGGAACGGGTGGACCCTCACCGTTATCGACACCAACTGCTTCCCCGCAGATGCATGCACATCCGCGGGGATGTGGTACACCTTCAGGGACTCGAACCCTGGACACCCTGATTAAGAGTCAGGTGCTCTACCAGCTGAGCTAAAGGTGCTCATGCGTGAAAGGCGCCCTGAAAACCGAACAACGAAGATGG
>JAFZSD010000001.1 GCA_017619535.1 Oscillospiraceae bacterium
ATTGAACGCCTCGCGGGTGCTCTCGCCCTCTTCGGCGTCCTCGCCCCAACGAAGAGTGCCCATGGTGCCCTCGGGATAATCCACATATTCATTCTCGGCGTAGGGCGCAATGTCCACGGCTATGAGCACGTTGCCCTCGCCGTAGAAGTCCTGGGCCTTCGCCGTCAGCGCAAGGCCGAAAACGAGGGTGAGGAACAGTATTAACATCAGGAGCGGTGTATATTTCTTTGCGTGTGTCATGGCCGGGTTCTCCTTAAAACCGCGGAAAACGGTTACGAAGTTCAAAAGCACTCGTTTATTAAAGCTATTATACTTACAGACCGCTCCGTTTGCAACCAAAAACATACGTTGGCCTAATGAGCCATAAAACGTTTTATCCCAAAACCACCCGGTATTGATTCTTCTGTTGCAAATGGATAATGCGGAACAAACAAGGATCCCGGATACCGTTGAACTGCAACGGTTTCCGGGATCCTTGTCAGCTGCTTTTCTTTATTCCCACTCGACTAAATCTAAACATATTTGTTTAGGTTATTTGTCTCGTCTTATCTTATGTTCCTTTGATTATTTGATATACCCATATTATCCAGCCTATCGCCACTGCTGTTATCATTTTGTTATCAGTATTGATAACAGGTGCAGAAAGACAGGTTCACATGGTATTATCACTTATTAGCTTTTAGCATTTTTATTATACATATCACCGGCTGAAATGACAAGAGGGTATATCCGTTTCCTTGATACGGCTTAGTATCATATCACGAACTATGTCTCTTTCGTATTCAGAGAGGTCTGTGTACCGTATCTTTTGTCCATTATCTCCTGTACTCGTCTCTCCATTTCCTCGTCTGATGGCACCGGGGACCCCTGTTCCCGCAGCAACCTCTGAACGCCCTTGGCGATTATTCTCCAGCTCTCGGTGTCCTGTTCCCGTACCCCTGTTTCTTTGCCACTCTCTATACCTCCTTTGCCCGGTATTTCTTCTATTTTGACGCCCTGCTTCCGCAGTTCTTTGAGCAGCGACGGCGTAATAACATTACTCGGAACAGCTATTCCAAATCGTCTGATGCTGGTGTATAGAGTCCTAAACACAGTCCTCCGGAAGGGGCGCTCTTACCTATCTTTTGTCAAATCTCATCTGCTTACTTTCTCGTAAACCCCTTTTCTCGTATCGCTTATTTCGCCTGTCTGATGGAAAGGTTTATACGTTCTTTCTGCACATCTGCTTCCAGCACGACGACCTTCACCACATCGCCAACAGAGAGCACCTCCGACGGGTGACGGATGAATCTGTCGCAGATCTGAGAGATATGCACAAGCCCGTCCCGGTGGACGCCGATGTCGACAAACGCGCCGAAGTCTATGACGTTGCGGACGGTACCGGTGAGTATCATGCCGGGCTTCAGATCCTTGATCTCCATGACCTCCGCGCCCCGAAGGATCGGGGCCGGAAGCTCATCTCTTATATCGCGGCCCGGTTTTATGAGCTCCTCGACAATGTCCCGAAGCGTCGGTTCCCCGACGCCGCATTGGGCGGCGAGAGCGGCGTAACCGAGTTTCTCCGCTTTTTCCGATAAACGCTCCAGATTACCCGCTGCGACGTCCGCGAGCGTATAGCCGCAGGCGTTAAGCAGTGTTTCCGCCGCCTTGTAGCTCTCCGGATGGACGCCTGTGTTGTCCAGTACGTTCCTGCTCTCCGGAACGCGGAGAAAGCCCGCGCACTGCTCAAAGGCGCGGGGGCCCAGCTTCGGTACCTTCAAAAGCTCCCTGCGGTCATGAAAAGCGCCGGATGCCTCCCTGAAGCTTACGATGTTCTTCGCCGTGCTCTTTGTTAAGCCAGCGATATAGCTCAGGAGTGACGGCGACGCCGTGTTCAGGTCGGCGCCCACGGCGTTTACGCAGTCCTCCACTACGCCCTCCAGCGTTTCGCTCAGACGCGCCTGCGGCATATCGTGCTGATACTGCCCGACGCCAATGGCCTTCGGGTCTATTTTCACCAGCTCCGCCAGCGGGTCCTGGAGCCGCCGCGCGATGGAGACGGCGGAGCGCAGATTGACGTCATACTCGGGGAACTCCTCCGCAGCCAGCTTGCTTGCGGAATAGACCGACGCCCCCGCCTCGCTCACGACCATATATCCCGTCTCCGGGTGGTTTTTCAGCACGTCCGCCACGAACAGCTCCGACTCGCGGGAAGCCGTTCCGTTCCCGATGGCGATGACCTCGATATGATGCTTCGTAATGAGGCGTTCCATGACCTTTTTCGCTTCATCAACGCGGCGCGCCGGGGCTGTCGGATAGATAACGGCGGTGTCGAGCACCTTCCCCGTACCGTCCACGACCGCGAGCTTGCAGCCCATTCGGTAGCCGGGATCAAAGCCCAATGTGACTTTGTTTTTTACGGGAGGCTGCATGAGCAGCGGCTTCAGATTCAGGGCAAAATTGCGAATAGCTCCGTCGCCGGCACTGTCAGTCAGCATAGCGCGCATTTCTCTCTCCATGGACGGGAACAGAAGACGCTGCCAGCTGTCCTCAACTGACCTGCGAACAAAATCCGAAGCTCTGCGTCCCGGTATAACAAAGAGACGGATGAGGTGCGGGAGAACGTCGGTATCCGACACGGTGGCTGAGACCTTGAGCTTCCCTTCCTTTTCGCCGCGATTTATGGCGAGGATCTGATGGCCCTGAAGCTTACAGATCGCCTGTTCGAAATCATAATAAAGGCGGTAAACGGAGTCTTCCTCCGTCGCCCGCACTGTTTTAAGTTTGGCAAAACGGAAAAGCCGGTCACGCAGCAGCTTTCTGGCGTCGGCGGAATCCGATACGTTTTCGGCTATGATGTCAGACGCGCCGGCAAGGGCGTCCTCCACGGTCTCCACGCCCTGCTCCGGGTTTATATACTCCGCGGCGAGCTCTTCGGGAGACGGCTCATTTTTCTCCTGTTTAAGCAAACGTAAAGCCAGCGGCTCCAGTCCCTTTTCCTTGGCGACGGAGGCCCTTGTCTGGCGTTTCGGTCGGAAAGGAAGATACAAGTCCTCGACTTCGGAAAGCGTGGCCGCGCTCTCAATGGCGGCACGCAATTCATCGGTCATATTGCCCTGTGCTTCGATAGCGTCGAGCACTTCATCCCGGCGCTTTTCCAGATTCCGCAGCGCCCCGAGACGTTCCTCCAGCGTGCGCAGCTTGCCGTCGTCCATGCCGCCGTGAAGCTCCTTGCGGTAGCGTGCAATAAATGGGATGGTATTCCCTTCATCAAGCAGCCTTACGACGTTTTCAACGTACGGTTCTTTTTCATCCAGCTCCTTCGAGAGCCGGTCAATGATTTGATCCATAAGATGCTGATGGCTCCTTTACGGGTGATTGTTTTCATCTCGAGTTCAGCAGATGCAGATATTATACCATAGCGCCAAAGGCGGTATGGCATAATTGTCATGTTTTGCGGTTCCGCCGCAAGGCGGGAGCAAAACGACTGAAATCAAGGGCGCGTTGCAGAAACAATCTGCAACGCGCCCTGTTTCAGTTGCGGCTTACATGTGATATGCCCGGTAGAGGAAAGTAATAAGATGCTCCCTCTGGCAGTCTGCTCCCGGTGAGAAGCTGTCCTTGGCGGTACCGTTGGTCACGCTCTCCGCGTAGCCCCACACGACCGCGTCGTAGTAGTAATCCTCAGACTTTACGTCCTTGAAGGGATTGCTCCCCTTGGTCTTTACGCCCATGGTCCTGTATAGGAACGTCAGACTCTCGCCGCGGGTACTGGTCTCGTCGGGGGCGAAGTGGCTGCCATCAACGCCGTTGGTTATGCCGTTCTCGTAGGCCCACAGGACGGCCTTGTAGTAGTAGGCATTCTCATCGACGTCCACGAAGGGGCACTGCTTCATCGTGGGCTCGGGGCATCCTGCGGCTCGCCACAGGAAGGTCACTACATGGCCTCTGGTGCAGGGATCCTCCGGCGAGAAGTGGGTCTTGTCTGTGCCCTCGGTTATACCCTTCTCCACGGCCCAGATCACCGGATCGTAGAAGTAATCTTCCTCATGCACGTCCACGAAGGGATTACCCATCTCCTTGAGGAAATCGGTCCGTACCGTGGCTCCGCCCACGGGCTCCGTGAAGCTGAAGGTGCCGTCCTCATGCTTCGTGACCTTTACCTTATTGCCGTTCTTGTCGGTCACCGTCACCAAGTCGGCAGCATAGCCTTCGTCCGGCTTCGGAGTCAGGATAACGGTCTGTCCGGGGTTGGGCGTGACCGGCTCCGCCACCACATTGCCGTGCTCCGACGGGATAATATTTATCGTCGGCGTCGGCGCATCGTAGTCGTCGCCGGGCTCATAGCTCACGACGAATTCCTGCGTCGCAGTGGTGTAGCCATTGTAGTTATCCGTCTCGGCAATGACAGCGTACATGTAGTAAGTATCGGCGTCAAGGCTCGTTCCGGTGATGCCCTTCCACACCGTGCCGCCGGTGGTCTTGTTCTCCGTGCTGTAGTAGTAGGTCACCTTGCCGCCGCCGGAATAAGCTCCGATGCTCGGCGTAGACACCGTTCCGCCGTAGGTGTAGCC
>JAFZSD010000008.1 GCA_017619535.1 Oscillospiraceae bacterium
ATTCGGCGTTGTGATCGATGTCCTCTTTCGTCAGCATCTTGCGCATGTCGCTGCGGCCGGAGGGGTCTCCGATCATCGTCGTGCCGCCGCCGATGAGGGCGATCGGCTTGTTGCCCGCCTGCTGCAGGCGTTTCATGAGCGTGAGTGCCATGAAATGTCCGGCGGTAAGGCTGTCTGCGGTGCAGTCGAAACCGATATAGAACGTCGCCTTTCCGGCGTTCACCATCTCGCGTATCGCTTCTTCGTTCGTGACCTGCGCTATAAGTCCGCGGGCCTTCAGTTCTTCATAGATTCCCATTTTCTTTGTCTCCTTACTAAACTAACAAAGCCCCCTGTCCTTTCGGACAGAGGGCAAAATATGCGGTACCACCTCTGGCTTACCGGCGTCTCGCGGCGTCGGCCTCACATGGTGCTTTCACACCATCTGCGCTGTACCGGGCGCTCCCGTCACAGTCTACTTGGAAATTATGTAAACTTCCTTTCGGTGTGCCGCTCCGGGCCGTATTCGCCGATTCGTGCTCTCCCCCTCCCACCTGCCGGGGGTTCTCTTTGCAGCCGTTTTCCGGTTACTGGTGCCCTTCTTCGCGTTATGTGTTATCGCGCGGTCTCTTCCGCGCTGCTGCGTATTGTATATTACGTATCCCGGTTTGTCAAGCCTTGAGACCTGCTTTAAACCTTCGGGCCGCCTCGAGCTGCTCTCCGGCGCTCAGGATCGTCGTCTGAGTTACGACGTCGCCGCCTGTCAGTCTGGCTATCTCCTTCTTCCGGCCTTCGAGGTCCAGTCGGTTTACATAAGTATAAGTCCTTCCGCCGCTCTGCTCCTTGCTGACCTCGTAATGGGCGTCGGCCATGGCCGCTATCTGCGGAAGATGGGTGACGCACATCACCTGTCTGGCTCCGGACAGCGACGCAAGCTTTTCTGCTACGCGCTGTGCCGCGACGCCGGATACGCCGGTGTCGATCTCGTCGAAGACCATGGTCCCGACCGGGTCGCCTTCGGACATTACGTTCTTGACCGCCAGCATGATGCGGGACAACTCGCCGCCGGACGCGATGCGGCTTATCCGTCCCGGGGCCTCGCCTGCGTTAGCCGACATCAGGAAGCAGACCGAGTCGCAGCCTGTTGGGCAGAGACCGATTTCTCCCTGGACCGGAGCAAATTCGACTTCGAACTGGACGCCGGCCATATTGAGCTGGGACAGTTCGTCCTTTATGCGTCTCTCCAGCTGTTTCGCCGCCGTCTTTCTTTTATGGGAAAGCGCCGCGGCGGTCTCCTGCGCATCGGCCGCAAGGACTTCGCGCTCTTTCCGTAGCTTTATGAGCATATCCGAGGAGAACTCTATGTTCTCCAGTTCCTGTTTCGCCGAGTCGAGGAATGCCAGCATCTGCTCCTCGTCTCCTCCGTATTTCCGTGACAGGCGGTTCAGCTTCGAGATCCGGTCCTCGAGCTCGTCCAGTTCCTCGGGTGAGAAATTGAGTTCGCCCCGCAGCGTACGCAGATCCTCGGCCACGTCCTCTGCCAGGCATTTGAGCTCGTTCAGACGTTCGCATACGGGCTCGAGTCCCGCCGAATACCTTGATGCGTGCTGGAGCGCGGATTCAGCCTCCCCCGCCAGGGTGACGACGCCGTCCGTCCGGTCTCCGCCGTACAGCGCGTCGAAGGCCTCGTCCACGGCATCCGTCAGTTTTGCGGAGTTCTTCAGAAGATCGCGTCTGGCCTGTTTCTCGGCTGTCTCGCCTACGCGGATGTCCGCCTTCGTAAGCTCGTCGATCTGGTATCTGAGCATGTCCGTCCGGCGTTCCTTCTCGCCCTCGTCCATGGTCAGGGCTTCGATCTCCCGCTCCTTTTCCTTAAGAAGATCATACTTCCGCCTGTATGCTGACAGTTCATTGCCTAAACCGGCAAATGCGTCGAGACAGGAAAGGTGCGTGGACTCGTCCAGAAGCTTGCGGCCGTCGTTCTGGCCGTGGATATCTATAAGGAGCGCGCCTAATTCACGAAGCTGGGCTACGGCAACGGGGCATCCGTTCACACGGCAGGTGTTCTTGCCGTCCGCCATAATGCGTCTCATTATAAACACGCGTCCGTCGCTCTCGGGCTCCACGCCGTTTTCAGACAGCCACCCGTCAACATCGCCGCCGCCAGTGAACACGGCGGTGACGGAGGCTCCGACTGCGCCGGAACGTACGATCTCGCGGGATGTCCTGCCGCCTGTTACTGCTGCCAGAGCGTCGATGACGATAGATTTGCCCGCGCCGGTCTCGCCGGTGAGCACGTTGAGACCGCCGCAGAAATCGATCTCAGCCTTTTCGATCACGGCAATATTCTCGATATGCAGGGCCTCAAGCATCTTAAAAGCCTCCAGGAAAAGGGATCAGAGCATCGCTTCGATATCGCTGCAGAATGCGTTGGCGGTATCGTTGTCGCACATGGCGAGAAAAGCGGTGTCGTCCCCCGCCAGCGTACCTACGAGTCCTCTTATGTTCATCGCGTCGATTGCGCTGCACGCGGCCGGAGCAAGTCCCGGCAGCGTCTTGATTACGACGATATTCTGGGCGCAGGCGAGCGAAGTGACGCTCTCCTTGAATATCGCCTTCAGTCTCAGGGAGTGGTTGAGCGCCTCCTTGCGTTTCGCGGGCGCATACCTGTACCCTCCGGCAGGCGTGAGTTCCTTCACGAGGCCGAGCTCTTTTATATCCCGGGATATGGTGGCCTGGGTGCTGCTGATGCCGGCTTTCAAAAGCGCGTCCAGAAGCCCGTTCTGTGTTTCGATGTCCTGTGACATTATTATCTCAAGGATCGCGTTCTGTCGGATGCTCTTCATGTCCTCTCCCCCAACTTGTCATGTACTGTTTTGTAGAAACTCTTATTGGATAGCTGAACGAGCCTCGTCTCTCTCTGGGATTTTCTAACGGTGACCATGTCGCCGGGCTGCAGATCGATGTTCTGGCCGTCCACTGCGAGATATGCGGGGTTTAGCCTTCTCGTACCGAGCACGGCCGTTATCCGTCTGTCCGGCGCGAGCACGAAGGACTTGGCCACCAGCACGTGAGGGCAAATCGGCGTTACGATTATGTTCTCGGCCGACGGTTCAACCACCGGTCCGCCGGCGGCCATCGAATACGCCGTGGATCCTGTAGGTGTAGATATGATGACGCCGTCGCCGGAGAATCTCGATATGGCGTGTTCGTCGCCGAATATCTCCAGATCCACCACGCGGCCCATGCTGCCGACGACAACGTCGTTGAGCGCGAATCCGGAGTATATCTTCTCACCGCTGCGGATAAGGTCCACATCGATCATCATACGTTTTCCGATGGTGTAATCTCCGTCTACTACGCGGTATATCTGATACAGTTCGTCCGTCTCCAGCTCAGCCATGAACCCCTTGGTGCCCATGTTGATGGCGAGGATGGGGATATCCGTGTCGGACAGGGCGCGGGCGGCTCTCAGTATGGTACCGTCTCCGCCGAAAGTAAGGGCCATATCGGCGTCACTTATCTCTCTGTCTATGGTCGAATAATGGAGCCTGTCCGGAAGCGGTATGTTTCCCGCCTCGAAGAACGGGCATATGACCGTCCGTATCTTGCATTTGCGGAGCATCTCGTTGACTGTCGTCGTTACCTTGAGGCCGTCGTCTCTGGTGGCATTGGGACAGAGTATAACCTTGTTCAATTCGTTCTCAGCTCCATTCATTCCGCGTTCAGCTCTGTATGTGACTTCTCCACTACGGTTTCCGCGTCCTGGACGCGGCCTTCGGCGCCCGCGCGCAGGTATCCCAGGTATTCTATGTTGCCTTCAGGTCCTTTTATCGGGGAAAACGTGAGTCCGAGCACGCCGAACCCCGCTTCCCGGGCATACTGCATAAAGCTTCTGAGCACCTCGACGTGGGTCGAAGCCTCCCTGACGACGCCCTTCTTCCCAACTTTATCGCGTCCCGCCTCGAACTGCGGCTTAATAAGGCAGAGCACCTCGCCGTCTTCGGCAAGTATCTGCCGCACTACAGGCAGGACGAGCTTCAGGGAAATAAACGAGACGTCGATAACCGCGAGCGTAGGTCTGTCCGGTATCTGTTCCGGCGTGACGTACCGTATATTCGTGCGTTCCATCACGACTACCCGCGGATCGCTGCGTATGCTCCAGGCCAGCTGGCCGTATCCCACGTCCACGGCGTAGACCTTCACGGCGCCGCCTTTCAGAAGGCAGTCGGTGAAACCGCCTGTGGACGCGCCGCAGTCGATGCATGTCCGGCCTTCCGGCGAGACGCCGAACTCCCGGAGCGCCTTTTCCAGTTTGAGCCCGCCGCGGCTCACGTATTCGATGGCCGCGCCTCTGACTTCTATATCGGAGTCCTCTGAGACGGGCGTACCGGGCTTGTCCGCCCGCTGGCCGTCCACGAAAACGACTCCGCTCATTATCGTCGTCTTTGCGCGTTCTCTGCTCTCGCAGAGCCCCTTTTCAAACAATAGAACGTCAAGTCTCTTCTTAGCCATTTGCGACCGCCTCCGCCGCTGCCCGCGCTATACCGCCGGCGTCGATCCCCAACTGTCTGCGGAGCTCGGCAACATTCCCATGGGTAGTAAAACCGCTGCCGAGATTTAGGAGCAACACGCTTCTGACTTGAATGCCGCGCTCCAGAATATGCGCAGCAAGCCTCTCGCCGACACATCCGCCCGCGGCGCATTCCTCCGCCGCGAGGAGCCGGTGCGTTTTTTCGAGCGACCCGTCCAGCACCTCTGTGTCGAGAGGCTGTATGCGCCCCAGTTTGACGACCTCGGCGCTGATACCCTTCTCCGCAAGCTGATCCGCAGCCGCAAGCGCCTCGTTTATCATGGTGCCGTATGACGCGATAGTAATGTCATTGCCTTCGCGGAGAACCGCCGCTCCGCAGCCGGCGTCGTCTTTGTATTCTCCTTCGCCTCCGCGGGGATACCGGACGGCTACCGGGCATGTCTCTTCGCAGACCGCCCTGCGGAGCATCGATCTGAGTTCGTCAAAACTTGCGGGACAGAACACCTTCATACCCGGCACAGTTGCCAGAAAACCTACGTCGAAAACTCCGTGGTGAGTCTCTCCGTCAGCGCCGACGAGGCCGGCGCGGTCGACTCCGAAAACTACATGATATCCGCTTATCGCGACATCGTGCAGAAGCATGTCATAGGACCTCTGCAGGAAGGATGAGTATACGGCAAATACAGGGACCATACCGCAGGCGGCAAGGCCGGCGGACATCGTCGCTCCGTGTCCTTCGGCTATTCCCACATCGAAAAATCTGTCAGGATACCTGTCCGCAAATCCGGTAAGACCGGTTCCGGTGGCCATCGCGGCTGTCACGGCGCAGATCCTCCGGTCCTCCTCGGCAAGTTTGACGAGTTCAAGCCCGAACACGTCGGAAAAACTCAGCGCGGTCTCTTTGATCTCGCCGGTCTCCGGATCGAATCTGCCGACACCGTGAAAATCGTCGGGTCGTTCCTCAGCGAACCGGTATCCCTTTCCTTTTGTGGTCATAAGGTGGACCACTACAGGCCCTTCCACCGTTTTTGCCCACTCCAGAACGTCGACGATCCGGCACACGTCATGCCCGTCGACAGGGCCGGCGTACTCCAGGCCCATCTCCTCGAAAAGGCTGCAGTGGAGCATCGTTTCCTTGACGGCGGTCTTTATCTCATGAGTAAACCTGTAGACCCCTCTGCCGCCGGGCACTTTCGACATGAACTTCCTGTACCTCTGTTTGAAATCCCTGTACGATGGCTTGAGCCGTTCACGCGAGAGGTATCTCGCTATCCCGCCGACATTTTCGGTAATTGACATACCGTTGTCGTTGAGTATGATTATGAGCTTTTCCCCGCTCTCGCCCGCGTTGCTAAGTCCTTCATAGGCAAGTCCGCCGGTCAGCGCGCCGTCACCGATCACAGCTATCACGTTATAGTCAGCACCGGCGAGCGTACGTGCCCGCGCCATACCGAGGGCGGCGGATATGGAATTCGATGCATGTCCGGCTATAAACGCGTCGTGGATGCTCTCACACGGTTTCGGAAAGCCCGCGATCCCGCCGAACTGTCTCAGTGTTCCGAAAGCTTCCCTGCGTCCTGTCAGTATCTTATGGGCATAGCTCTGATGTCCCACGTCGAAGACTACCCTGTCCCTTGATGTGTCGAATACCCTGTGAAGTGCGACGGTGAGCTCGACCGCTCCGAGACTGGAAGCCAGATGCCCGCCTGTCTCCGACACGGTACCGACCATGAATTCGCGCAGCTCCGAGCACAACTCGGGCAGCTTTTCATCCGGCAGCGCCTTTACGTCCGCCGGGCTGTATATCGTTTCAAGAATCGACAATTATCTGTTCCTCTTACGTTTCGGGATGAGTCTGCCGAAAAAGTGCAGGATCCTTCCCACAGAGAATACGATCTCCGTGCTGCGGTTTATGGCAACGGCTTTGCCCATCGCCTTCCCGCCTATGGTCAGGGCGGCGACTATGCCGGATATTATGATCTGCCATGTGACGCTCTGGGTCTGCATGTCATTTATCAGCTTTGCCGCAATAATGACCGCCGTGGCACCGCTCACGATACCGGAGACGTCCCCCACGATGTCGTTGCAGAAGCTGGACACTTTTTCCGCGTTTCTTATGAGCGCGATCGACTCGGCAGCTCCGTTCACCCTGTGGGAAGCCATGGAGTGGAAGGGCTTGTCCGTCGCCGCGGTCACGGCCACTCCGATGATGTCGAAGAGTATGCCTATAGCGATAAAAACCGCTAAAACAACAAAAGCCATGATATATCCGGCACTGCCGAGCACTTCGGCGGAAGCAAACGTAAATACCACGGAGACGATAAAGCTTATTATAACTGTTTTGATTACCCAGCTGTAATCTGTTTTCTTTTTCATGTTCCAAAAAACGCTGTCAGCGGCGACAGACAGGGTAAATCTTACGGCTTAGGTCCGGGCAGGTTTTCCCCCGCAGATACCTTCCGTTGCCGGTCAGGCGGTTTCCCCTTGGATCCGCGTTCGGAGCGTCACCGCGTCCGCGGCCCGACTGCCACTTAGTCCGCACTGTAATCCCCTGTCTGCCCCGCGGTGCTTACCGCGCGACAGCCTAGGTGTTTTCCACCGCAGTCACACCGTTCCCTAGCTTCTTTTGCAGGATGTATTTCAATGGGCAGTGGCTCCGCTCGTCCGGCCGAGACTCGCATCGTCTTGTTTCCCCTATCCGCACATCCCACTCAAAGCAGGCTACTCTGCACACAGCTCTGGGCCGAAGCCTTTATAACGGACCGCAATGCAGGTTCATACCCTGATCCGTAGCGGGATCGGAAGATACCGCTGAGGGAGTACGTCCCACCACGTGATCAGGCCTCCGCACAAGCAGGGTCGGGTCCGCCATGCCATTGACGGGCGCCCTGAATGCGCAAGCGCAAGGGTGCGCTTTCCTCCAGCACCCACCCCAAACTGGGCGTTCAAAGCAGGCACAAGAGGTTTCACAGATATGCCCTTGTAAGGATTTTTAGGCCCTTCTTCAGAAACGGCAGTTCTGACTAGGATACTGCGCCGCTGTATCGTTTATAATATCAAACAATTTCAGGTATTTCAAGCTGTTCTTTCAGCCAGGTATCCCGCCAGCCAGACGAGGAACCCGCAGTCGTCAAAACAGCCTGTCAGGGCTCTCTGCGCCTCCTCCGTTTTCCTTCGGACGAGCTCTCGGCATCTTTCGACCCCATAAAGCGACACAAAGGTGGATTTATCCCTTCCCGCGTCAGACCCGATAGTCTTTCCCAGCTGCTTCTCGTCTGCCGTGCAGTCAAGGACGTCGTCGCGTATCTGGAATGCAAGACCCAGAGCTTCCGCATAGCGTGACGCAGATCCGATCTGCTCCTCCGTTCCTCCGGCGGCCGACACTCCTATGAGCGCGCACGCCTTCAAAAGAGCTGCCGTCTTATACCTGTGTATCTCAGATATCTCGCCCTCTCCGAGATCCTTTCCCTCGCCGTCTATATCCAGAGCCTGTCCTCCGCAGATACCGCTGAGGCCTGCTGCCTCCGCGAGATATGCCGCCATCCTGACCACCCGGTCTGCAGGCAGGGCTGAACTCAGCAGCAGCGAAAACGCCTCTGCCTGGAGCGCGTCTCCCGCCAGAGTGGCCGTACACTCGCCGAAGACGATATGGTTGGCCGGACGCCCCCTGCGGAGATCGTCGTCGTCCATGCAGGGGAGATCGTCATGTATCAGCGAATACGTGTGGAGCATCTCGACGGCGCATGCAGACGGAAGTGCTCTCTCCTCATCGCCGCCGCACGCTCTGCAGAACTGGAGCACCAGAACGGGACGTATGCGCTTTCCTCCTGCCAGAAGGCTGTACCGCATGGCCTCCGCGAGGCCCTTGTGCGGGATGCCGTCGGATAGAAAGCATTCTTCGAGCTTACTGTCGACGAGCTCCCTGCAGCGCTCGTATTCCCTTAGCATCTCAGCGTCAGTCGGCGTCAAAGGGCACCTCCTCCGGAACATCGTCCGGGCCTTTTTTGAGGACCGCGACCTTCTGCTCCGCTTCGTCGAGCTGCTTGGAACACTTCTTTATGAGAGCCGTTCCCTCCTCGAAAAGGGTCAGCGACTCCTCCAGC
>JAFZSD010000066.1 GCA_017619535.1 Oscillospiraceae bacterium
GCCTGCTGCAGCGGATGCAGATGATCGGGGGTGCCGATACCCTCGACAGTGACCACCGTGTCATAGTCCTTGACAGCGCTGATCTTCTTGACGCAGGCGCGGATGACCTTTCCGTTGTAGATAACGGAGCAGGCGCCGCACTGACCGACGCCGCAACCGATCTTACAGCCGGTAAGACCGCTCTGCCTGATGACATCGGCAAGGGTGTCCTTGTCGGGATCGCAAAGGAACATGCGATCTGCGCCATTGACGTTGAGCCAAAGTTTTCTGAGTGCCATGTTTTTCTTTCCTCCTAAAAATTTTGCTTTCTGTTTGACGTGGGGATTGGGATGCTTTGGGGGACGAACACGCAGAGAACCTGCTCTCTACCTGTCTTTCCAGCGTTTTTTCTGCGGCGGGTTTTCGGCGCGGTACTTTTCGACAGTCTCAACGACACGGTTCAGATCACTCAGCAGGGAATCCAGATCGTCGTGGTAGAACGCCGCGGCGCCGCCCACGGTCCCCTGCTCGCCCGCAAGGAGCTGAATCTTCACGAAATCATGGGCGTGAAGAACGTCGGCCGTCTCGGGCCACCTGACCACCATGTTCGCTATGTCTGTCTCCGGGGTAATGTAAGCCACCGCCGAACCTCCCGTCATGTCCGCCAGACCGTCATGTGGCGGGCTTTCTGTCATATTTGACCGGTCGATCGCATCCGCTTGCGACCTAGTCGCCGCGGCGGTGCAATGCCCGTATAATAACAGTTTAATGATACATCTATTCAGTTATTTGTTCATCGGTCGGCAAGCTGAAATGCAGTCGCGCTTTTTGTGCATGTGCACAACCTAAAAAAAATGATGTACAGGCAAATGCCATAAATCGATTGCAATCACTCATAAACACATGTATAATTTCAAAAGACCGTACGGATTTGTACGGGCGTACCTTCCGTCTGAAAGCAAGGTGATCACATGCCTGACAATGAAAACGAGCTCTATAACGAAGCGGCTCTGAGCTTCACCACCAAACTGCTCGACGCGCTCGCCTCCCCCCAGAGCAGGCTCCAGCAGATCATAGACATCGGCTACGAAGCTCTCAACAACCCGATCATCGTCACCGGAACAGGCTGGAAGATCATTACGATGACCGAACAGGACATGCTTCCGGAAGACATGGAATGGAGCGATTTTGCGACGCACGGCATGCTCTCCCCGGACAGCGTCAACATGAACATCAAGACGAAGCTGGCCGAGAGGATCGAACACAGCGAAGCCCCGTTCTGCTGGCACGGCCACAACATGAAATACCGGCGAATATTCGGCCGCATCATGGTCGGCGGCAACTTCACGGCGGCGCTTTCGGTCGTCGAATACAACCGCGGCTTTACCGACCAGGACTATAAGATCGTTTCGACGCTCTGCAGGGCCGTATCGGCAGAGCTCCAGAAAAACCCCAATACTCGGCACGCGCGTTACCTCTTCCGGGAGGAGTTCATCACGAACCTCCTGGACGGGACCGTTATGAGCACTGCCGCGATTGCGGAACAGGCTACCGCGCTCAATCTCGGCATCAAGAAATACATCTATGTCATCTCGCTGAATATCAAGGAGTTCGAGGACCCGAACTACCTGTTCTCCTATATCTGCGAAAGACTGGAACGGATGATACCGGGCAGCCACGCAATCGTCCACGGCGACGAGATCGTACTGATAGCGACTTATTCGGATATCGGGGAACAGTTTGCCACCGATCTTGATTTCGTCGGCAAACTAGCCAAGAAGTTCGGTATCCACTGCGGAGTGAGCCGCTGCATAACTGATCTGTCCGATCTTCCTCTCGCCTACCGGCAGTCGATCGAGGCGATCCGTCTCGGGATCTATATGGAGCGCAGCGGTCTTATCTGCAAGTACAGCGACTACTCGATATACCACATCGCCCGTCTCTGCTCGGAGAGCACAGAGCTTGACACTCTGTGCCATCCGAAGGTCTGGGAGCTTCTCGAGTACGATAAAGCGCACAATACTTTTTTCACCGAGAGCCTCTACGTCTACCTTATGTGCGGACGCAGCGCTCCGGCCGCGGCGCAGAAACTGCACTTTCACAGAAACACCATGTACTACCACCTGCACCGTATCGAGGAGATACTCGACGTAGACCTCAACGACAACAGCCTTCTCTTCTCTCTAGAGTTCTCGCTCAAGTTCATGGAATACAACAAACGCATCGACACGAAAAAGTACTATGATGACACGGCAGAGGCCCCTGAGGCCTGACGACAGCGCAAGCAAAGCGCGCGGCCCAAGCGGGCCGCGCGCTTTCACTATCAGGTATCGGTCTTGCTCTTATCTTATGTGTGATGATGGTGGTGGTGGTGTTCCTCGCCGCCGGCAAAAACGTCGTGTCCTGCAACGGCGTCCGCAACGTTTTTTATCTCCAGCGCTTCCGGAGAATCTGCTTCCCGGATCACCGAATCGGTCAGATAGACTATAGCAGCCTCGCTCATCGGATCGGCCGCAAGCTTTTCCGGGTGCTCTCTCGCCCCGGCTATCTGTCCGTGCTTCGGGAGGTTTTGGGAAAACAGAAAGCTCATCGCATCCGCCGGGTCATCGCAGACCCGGTACAGGAGCGATGCCGCGTATACAAGCTCAACGTCTATCATGAGCTTTGAGTTCCGGAGCGCATTCGCCGCCCGATACGCAAGCTCCGCCGTGATGACTGCCGAACAGAGCTCAGTCTGAGACGCGATCTTCTGCATGGCAAGCGCAAGTGCGGTATCCCGGTCCCACCTGCGCCCGATATATCCGCACATGCGTTCGAATTCCTCAGGCGTGTCCATATCCATCGTAACGCCGGGGTCATCAACGCGTGTCTGCGCCGCTCTTCCGTCGTAACGCGAGAGGACGGCGCGCAGATTCGACTCGTCCGGTTCGGTCAGTATCTCAGGGATCACCTCAGCAGAGATCAGCGAAGGGTGTCCGCGGCGTCTGCTGTCGTACTCCGGGTAGACCACGGGCGCACCGGACCGGCCAAACTCTTCGATGAGCGCCGTCACCGTCGACGGGGCAAATCCGGCACAGTCCGCCGGCGAGAGCAGGAACGCCCGTCTTCCCTCACCGATCGCGGATACGCCCGTCTTTACGGATGTGAACATCCCGGCGTCAAAGCCGGCATTGTGAGCGAACCGAACGCCGTCCCTGAAATAAAGTGCCGAGCCGATATCCTCCGCACGGTATCCTGTCACCACGACGATATCCTTTATTCCGGCGGAGACGAAATTTCCTACTGTGAGATCTATTACGGAGTCCTGACCGATCATGAGCGCGGGCTTGAACTCTCCCATGCGCGAGGAGTACCCTGCGGCCAGCACCACCGCCGTAATGTCTGACAGCATTTCGGATACCTGCATATTCATCCACTCCCGAATCATTATCTGTTAAGGTCATGATATCCTATCCCCGGTATTATTGCAAGCGGCGTCCGTTCTGAAAGTGTTTTTTCAGACCCCCTTGACAAATACCCCCTAGGGGTATATTATGCATTAAGAACGATACCTCACCCGGGTATCTGAAAAAGGGGGCAATGAGAATGACTGATACCACTCACCCAAACTGCACATGCACCCGCAAAAAGGTTCGGGATGAAAAGGAACGCCGCGACCTGATGAACCGGCTGAAAAGGATCGAAGGGCAGGTCCGGGGCCTGCAGCGGATGCTCGATGAAGACGCCTACTGCCCGGACATACTTACACAGGCCACCGCGGTCGGTTCTGCGCTTGACAGCTTCTGCAGAACGCTACTGAGCAGTCACATACGGACGTGCGTCACCGAGGATATCCGCGCCGGACGCGAAGACGCCGCGGACGAACTGATGGAAACGCTAAAAAAGCTGATGAAATAGCTGAAAAGGAACAAGGAATGGAACAATACACTGTGACCGGAATGAGCTGCGCCGCCTGCTCGAACCGGGTCGAAAAGGCGGTATCCGGCGTGCCGGGCGTCACCTCCTGCTCCGTGAGCCTGCTCACGAACTCCATGGGCGTTGAAGGCACTGCGCCGTCTGACGAGATCATCCGCGCCGTAGAGGCGGCCGGCTACGGAGCCTCGCTGAAGGGCGCCGCCGGCAGAGCTTCAGGCGGCGATTCACCCTCCTGGGCGGACGCTGAGGCGCTTAAGGATCACGAGACTCCCAGGCTCAAAAAGCGGCTGATGTTCTCTGTGCCGATCCTGCTGATCCTGATGTACTTCTCGATGGGGCACGGTATGTGGCACTGGCCTGCTCCCGCTGCATTCGACAATCCCGTCTTTCTCGGTCTGTTCGAACTGCTGCTGGCCGTGATCGTCATGATCATAAACGGCAGATTCTTCACCTCCGGCTTTACCTCTCTCCTGCGCGGCGCGCCCAATATGGACACGCTCGTGGCGCTGGGTTCGAGCGCATCCTTTCTGTACTCTCTGGCCGAGCTCTTTCTGATGATCCTCGCCCAGGGCGAGGGGCGTCAGGAAACGGTCATGAAATACGGCATGAACCTGTACTTCGAATCGGCGGCGATGATCCCGACGCTCATCACCGTCGGAAAAATGCTGGAGGCCATGTCGAAAGGACGCACGACGGACGCGCTCAAGGGCCTTATGCGCCTTGCACCTAAGACCGCCGTGCTGCTGAAGGACGGGATCGAGACCGAGGTCGGCATCGAGGAAGTCCGGGCGGGAGATATATTCGCAGTCCGTCCCGGTGAGCAGATCCCGGTCGACGGCGTCATCCTGAAGGGCATCACTGCCGTCAACGAATCGGCGCTGACCGGTGAGAGCATCCCGGCAGACAAGGCCGAAGGCGACGTGGTCTCCGCCGCGACGATTAATCAGCAGGGCTATATCGAGTGCCGCGCCACGCGCGTTGGAGAAGACACAACGCTGGCGCAGATCATCCGCACCGTCTCCGATGCGGCCGCGACGAAGGCTCCCCTCGCTCGCATCGCCGACAGGGTATCCGGTATCTTCGTTCCCACAGTTATAGGTCTGGCCGTACTGACGCTTATCGGCTGGCTCATAGCAGGACGGCCGTTTTCCTTTGCGATCGCACGTGGGATTTCCGTGCTGGTCATAAGCTGTCCCTGCGCGCTCGGTCTGGCAACGCCCGTCGCCATCATGGTGGGAAGCGGCGTGGGCGCAAAGAACGGCGTGCTTTATAAAACAGCCGCTGCGCTCGAGGGCGCCGGAAGAATTCAGATAATAGCGCTCGACAAGACGGGCACGATAACGGAGGGCCGGCCACGGGTGACGGACGTCATCCCTCTCGGCATGGACCGCAATGGACTGCTTTGTCTTGCCGCCTCTCTTGAGAAAAACAGCGAGCACCCGCTGGCAAAGGCCGTTGCCGCCGAAGCGGAAGGCCTGACGCTCTCGGAGGTCACCGATTTCGAAGCATTGCCGGGAAACGGGCTCCGCGCCCGTCTGAACGGAAAGGAACTGCTCGGCGGCAGTCTGAAGTTTCTTTCGTCCAAGGTGCCGGTGAGCGAAACCGTTTCAGCACAGGCTGATGCTCTCGCCGGGGAGGGAAAGACTCCCCTGCTCTTCGCGCTGGACGGAGTCCTGTCCGGTCTGATCGCCGTGGCGGATACCATCAAGGAAGACTCGGCGCAGGCGATCAGGGAACTCAGGAATATGGGCATACAGACAGTTATGCTGACCGGAGACAACGAACGTACTGCCGGAGCGATCAGCCGTCAGGCCGACGTGGATCATGTGGTTGCCGGCGTTCTCCCTGACGGCAAGGCGGATGTGATCCGCAGTCTGAAACAGCTTGGAAAGGTCGCCATGGTCGGCGATGGCATAAACGACGCGCCCGCGCTCACTGTGGCGGACAACGGCGTAGCCATCGGCGCAGGTACGGACGTGGCTGTCGACGCCGCGGATATCGTGGTAATGAAGAGCCGGCTCACGGATGTGACGGCCGCGATCAGGCTCAGCCGGGCCACCATCAGGAATATACACCAGAATCTTTTCTGGGCGTTCTTCTACAATGTGATCTGCATCCCGCTCGCCATGGGGCTGTACGGCATCGAGATGAAACCCATGTACGGAGCTGCCGCAATGGCGCTCTCCAGCTTCTTCGTATGCATGAACGCGCTGCGTCTTAATCTGGTAAACCCCCACGACTCCGGCCGCGACCGGAAAGGAAAGCCGATCCCCGCGGAATCTCTCGAGCAGCTTATCTCCGCGGATACAAATAATAAGGAGGAAACTATCGTGAAAAAAACACTAAAAGTCGAAGGCATGATGTGCATGCACTGTGAAGCCCGTGTAAAGAAGGCCCTAGAGGCGGTTCCGGGCGTCGAGAGCGCCGTTGCGGATCATAATACCGGCACAGCCGCCGTCACACTGAGCGCCCCCGTAGAGGACGATGTCCTGCGCGCTGCGGTAGAGGCTCAGGATTACAAGGTCCTCGGGATCGAGTGACTTTCCGAACGTCCCGGATAAAAAAGCTGAGCAGTCTGAAACTGCTCAGCTTTTTTATTCTGTTCGGTTTTAAAGCTCCAGTTCGGATATCTCGGAAAGGAGCTCCTGTTTCCGCTCGAAGAACAGCAGATCCCTGTTGTGGGTGAAATACTCTTCGCAGCCGAATTTTGAAATAAACTTCGCACAGTAATAGCGCACCGTCATCTCAGTGACGAGTATAAGCATCTCCTGGCCGTTTTCAAAGACCTCTTCAACGAATGCAAAGAGATTCGTAAGTTTTGTCTTGACGTCCGCGACGGACTGCTTGTGCTCCGCGACGGTGGCGTCATATGAGACCTTTATCATCCCGAACGCCTCCGCGCTTCCGGACGGGACTGTACGGTTTAACTCCCCGAGCACCTGCTCGATGAATCTGATCGCGAAATTATATGCATATCTCATGTCATCGTCGAGGGAATTGGACTTTTCGCCTGCCTGGAGAGCCTTCCTCTCCGCCTCGGCGCTGCCGTGCAGGACACCGACGTAATCCTTATCCTCCGTGACCAGTTCCGTCTTTACTTCCTTCAGTATCCTCAAAGTCTCAAGTATCCCGATATCCCTCTCGACGCACCCCTGCATGTCCGCGTTGACTGTATCGATAAGGACGCCCAGAAGCGCGCGCCGCTCGTCGAACCGGGCGAAGCGGATGCTCCTCTTGCTGTCGTCCGTTGCTCTGCCCGCCAGGATCTCCTCCGCGCGGTAGTCGGATCTGTATTTGTTGTAGAGGTCGTAATAAACGGAAAACTCCCTGGCAATCTGCGTATCCTGCAGGTACTGGGATATGAGTTTGTTGTCGACGGGGATGCCGTGAGCCTCGTAGAGCTTGATCATCTCGGAGAGATCCTCCCAGCCGCGGGCCGTGACGAAGCTTCTTCTCTCCACCGTTGTCTCGACGTGGTAGAAGAAATTCTTCTTCATCTCGAGAAACGTCGTAATGGAGCCGTGGATGCCCTTCTTGAGGGCGTATTCCCTCCACGCGTCGTAATCGGGAATGACTTCGATCCGCTTCAGTCTGTCCCATGTGACGATATCGTAATCGCGGACGGACTTGTTGTACTCGGGCGGGTTGCCGGCGGTAACGACGATCCAGCCCCTGGGCAGCTGATGGGTCCCGAAGATCTTATACTGCAGGAACTGGAGCATGGACGGCGCCAGAGTCTCCGATATGCAGTTTACTTCGTCAAGGAACAGTATGCCTTCCCTGTGACCGGTCTCCTTCCTCACCTTATATACGGCGGCGATGATCTCGCTCATCGTATATTCGGTGATGCTGTACTCGACGCCGTCAAACTCGTCTTTTGTTATGAACGGAAGACCCAGCGCGCTCTGACGGGTGTGGTGTGTCATGGAGTACGAGACCAGACCGATGTCCAGTTCCCGGGCTATCTGCTGCATGATGGCCGTCTTCCCGATGCCCGGAGGTCCTATCATAAACACAGGTCTCTGCCGCTCGATCGGAATGACGTAGTTTCCGAACTCGTCCTTTGTGAAATATGCGAGCATCGCGTTTTTGATCTGTTCCTTTGCGTCTTTGATAGTCATGTCAGTCCTACTCCTAACTGTACAGTTCTTCTTTCGGAAGCACGAGCTTAATGGCCCATACAGGGATGTCCGGCTGCCCGTAATCGTCGTCGATGAAGACGAATGCCGTCGGATATACAGGCATGTTCTTCGGGAAGAAGCCGTAACCGTCGGTGAAATAGATAAGTCCCTTAAGGTCTGTGAACTCGCCTTTCCTGATAAGCTCGTCGACGTATTCGAATACCGGGCGGAAATCCGTTCCGCCGAAGCCGTAGATATGCAGGTTCTCTATATAATCGTCGAATTCCTCCCGCGACGTTATCTTGTCGTCCTTCTGGACGGCCGCGTCGCACTGGATGATGTGGACATTGACTCTCGTGAAAAAGCTGGACTGAAGGGAAAGGATATTATACGTCTTCGTTATGAACTTCTCCACCAGCTCCCCCTGGACGGAGCCCGAGGTGTCGATGGCTATGACGAAGTCCTTTACCTTTTTGACTTCCTTGTATTCCAGCGGTTCTATAAGCGGGACATTCCCGTAGAGCTTCAGGCCGTATGTGTAATAAATGTAATCGAACTCGTCGTCGTTAATCTGGGTCTCCTCGCCGATGGTCGAGAACTTCTTCAGGAAATCGGTGTAGTCGTAAGTCTCGCGGTTGACTTCGGTGATGTTCTGCATCAGGTTCGCAGAGCGGTCTCCCCACTCCTTGGATATGGTCTCGAGATCGACCTTCATCCGTTCGCTGATCCGCTGCCACTCCGTCTTTGACGACTGGTCGTCTCCTTCGGTGATCTTCGTTTCGGTCATGGGGATATCGAATGACATCTGCCACTGGCTCTGTCCGTTCCCGTCATCAGATCCCTCGTCGTCAGTCGAGCTTCCGGCCGGTTTCGGCTCTGTCAGCTCATCCCGGACGTACCAGATATGATGATCGTCGAAGTGAAAAAGCTCGCTGAGCCTGCTGACTTCCGTGGCCCTGATCTTTTTGGAGAGGAAGTTCCGGTAAAGGCGTTCGGCAGTCAGCATCCCATATTCCTCCTGGAGGCGCGGAAGCTCGTCTGCGATCCGTGCGCTTTTAGCGCATTCGGTCTGTTTCAGGTCGAGATCGGCAAGGATCCCCTCTATTGCGATGTCGCATGCCAGATCCCAGAGCTGCTGATCGATCGCCTCGTCCACGAACGGGTGGTAGAAGATGCAGTGCAGGATCATATGCAGGTAGACGTGATTCAGCTCCCCGCTTCCGGTCCTGTACAGTTCGAATACGTGATGCGGGCTGAAATAAAGATAGTTCCCGTCCGTCGCGATCCTCACCGCCTCGTCGCGCATGTACGAAAGCTTGCAGAGCGCCAGATCCATGAAGCGGAGCGCGACAAGGAGCTCGTTTCTTGAATATTCAAGTATCTCGACGGCTATCTCTTCGGCCCTTTTCTCCTTGTCCATCATGCCAGCCTCTCCCCGGTACGGGTACGTTCATCAAAGGTCATAGTCTGTGTCAAAAATGCCGATCTTCGTGTTTTTGTAGTTCATTAGATAGCTCAGTATCTCCGCCTGTTCCGACCGGTTGGCAAGATCTATGACCTGATCGATATTCCTGCCGGTAAAAACGCCGAGCTCCGCCAGCGTGTTCAGGCCCGACAGATCGTCGAACTCGACGACGACCTCTACGGCTTTCTCGGCGTTGCTGCGCAGATATCGGATATACTTTTCCCTGTTTTCTTGCTTCAGACGTATGGCGGATTTAAGGCGGTCCGTAGCCACGAGCACCTTGTCGCGTATCGTCGTCAGCACGTCGAACAGACCGTCGTATCTGTCGAAATCGAAAGATATCTCCGGTCCGGTGTCAAGTACGCACGCCATATACATGTCCCTGATGCGAGAAACGGCGGTGTCGTTTTTTATGTCGTCTCCTTCCGGGATATAGATGACTGCCGAACTGACGCCGTTCTCGGGTTCCGGAAAACCGACGAGCAGTCTCTCGAGTCTGCTCGCTCCGGTAAAAGTCGCTCTTATATCCATGCGTGATACCTCGCAAAACCAGTGCTGGATGATCTGGATTATTCTGACATTTCTCCCTCGCGGAGACGTCTATCCAAAATATAAAGAAACGGCGTATCATTTACAACAACGCCGCGAAATATCTTGCAAAAGTACAATTGAACGAATATGTCTTGCGGCAAAAGTCAAACCGTCCGCAAGGCGTCAGGCTCTGTACTACTTAACGCTCTAAAGCCGTCAGCGCCGCGTAATACACTGAGATGCAGCTTCGTGAAGCACGAATCTCCTCGGAACTGCATCTCTTTTAACAGCGTCTGTGGACTTTTCGGTCTCAGCCCATGCCGAAGCATTCTTTTCTGAAGATCATTACCTCCAGCCCGAAGCGCTCCGAGACTACGGACATCGCATTCGTTATGATCCCGTCGAGCTTTGTATCCGGGCATGCGGCGCTGGCGTTGAGCACGACTGCGAGTTCAGTACAGGGTCTCTCGAAACGGTGCGTTATCTCGATCGGGCGTCCGGTACCCAGCAGATCGACCTTGCCGTAGTCCCCCTCCTGCTCCCATGCAAGCAGCTTCAGATGCGGGATCTCGCAGCCGCAGTCTCTGATGCCGTTCTGTACCGCCGATGCCATCTCTTCAAGATATGCCGTTCCGTCAAAGTCGTTGCAGCAGACCACCGCGTGGTACTGGATATAGTACTCGCTTATGCTGCCCATTTCTCTCTGAAGGCCTTCGCCGACATAATCAATATCCGGACGCCGGAGCGCGGACTCTCCGTTTCTCAGCGCCTGTGCAAGCTCTTCAAGGCCTTCCCCCCGTGCCGCGCTGATGGCGATGACCCGGGCCTCCGGGTACTTTGAGGCCAGACCGCTCAGCACCGTCTCCGTCTCGTCATTGCCGAGCAGATCGCGTTTGTTGAGCACGATCAGATCAGCCTCTCTGAGCTGGGCGTCCAGGATATGCGTCATGTCCGCGCTTTTGCCGCTGAGCAGGAGTTTTGCGTTTCCCGGCTCGATCAGCACCGTGAAGGGGCCAAGCTCGTATTGTCCCGGGTACTCGGCGGCCAGTCCGTGGTAAACGTGTTCGAGCGCTCCGACTCCGAAACCGGGGATGTCGGAGACGACCAGCTCGCAGCCTTCGTCGAAATACGCGTTGAGCCTTTCCGTCAGCACGTCGTGGCAGTAGCATATGCATTCGCCCGTTATCTCTGAAGCGTTGCAGCTGCTGAGCTGGGCGAGACGGTTGTCCGCAAGGTTATTTCCTTCGCTCAGATCGTTCGATATCATGGCGGCCTTTGCATAATGCTCCGTGTAGTATCTCGTCAGCGCCATCATGGCCGTCGTCTTTCCCGAACCGAGGAAACCGCTGAAAACAACAAACTTCTTCATCTTAGATCTCTCCCTGTGCTGTATCAGGTCTGCGCTTCCTTAACTGTGAAATAGGGGCATTTCTGCCGGATACACTCCGTATTAAAGAGCGAATAGAGACATTTCGGCCTGCTGCAGGGTATCGCGACTCCGAATTCCCTTTCAGAGAACTCTGCCGCGCACTCTATCGCCAGCCTGCCCGTCCGCTTGCAGCAGCGCGGCCCGCCGATCTCCGTTATGACATTAAGGCATTCGGCAGTCAGCCGCTGAGGCACCGCCCACTTGTCGGGCGTTAAAGGCGTTGCTCCGCAGACTATGCTTGCGAATATCCCCGCGCCGGCCGCCGCGCCGCAGACGCCGAGAAATCCGCACGAACCTCCGGCCATCTTCTGTCCGCGCTTCCAGGCCTCCCGCAGGGCTGCCGGCAGATCCAGCTCCCCTCCGCAGTTGCGGTAAGCAGTCAGCAGTACGCACGGAACGATCCTGTGATGCTCCGGCCCGTGGAGATGGACTTCGTTCATCCCGCAGACCTGCAGAAACAGAGCGATCGGATCCTTTTCTTCGCTGTGCAGAAGAATATCCAGGATCTCCGCTCCCCCGCCGCTGTGGCATTCGTCACAGATGAAATGCCCGTCTTCGCAGGCGGCGTTGGCCGTTTTGATCCTGTGACAGATCCGGCACTCCAGCTGTCTTTCTTCTGTGAAATATACGAGCGGCTTGCCGCAGACCGCGCAGTTTTTTTTCTTATCTTTTCTGTCGCCGCCTCCGCAGCAGCAGGAAGACTGTGAGTTCATGTTCATCTCTCCTTCAGTCTCTATTACACCCGCATACGCAGCAATTGTCAAACAAATAATCCTTACCGTCACCGGAAGCGGCTGTCACCACCGGTTTTTTCAGCCTTGACAGCGCCCGGATGAGCCTTATCTCGACATGCCCGCCGCCGAAGCTCAGCTCCTGAAGCAGCTTCTGCGCGTAGCCGCAGCCCTCCGCGTCGATCGAATAATACTTCCACGGACCGACAGGGCGTTCCCTGACTATCCCCGACCTGCACAGGATCTTCATGTGATACGAGAGCGTCGGCTGGGAGATATCCAGCTCATTCAGGAGAACGCAGGCGCACTGCTCCCCCCTCGTCAGGATCTCCAGGACGCGGAGCCGTCTCTCGTCAGAAAACGCGCGAAAAACGCGCAGATACTCGCTGTTCATGTTTGGACCTCCGGTATTCAGACCACGTGAGATATCCTGTAGTTCGCGTCAGTCAGACGTTTCCTGGCGATCGCCATATCCGTATTCGCCCAGTCGCTTTCGGAGTAAACGGCGTCGCGCGGGATCGCCCCGCACTCGACGACGAGCACATTGGCCCCGCTTCGCATGGCGATGTCGGACGCAGGATGTACGCATATATCGCTTATGGTGCTGCCGCCTGAAAGCCTGAGAACGGCCGTGATGTGCGCCATCTCCTCATCGTTAAGACGGCGGGTGCCCTCAAAAGGCGTCCCCGCCACTGGAAAGCGCGCCATGGCTCCGCCCATAACAGCGCCGCAGCGCACCGTGTTGAGAAAACGTTCTGCTATCTCCTCGCTCGTGTGCTCCGGCCCGATGGGTTCCGTCAGACTTATGAGCTTCAGCGGCGAGCCCGCGATGCTCATCATCGTGTCTATGCGCGTCTGTTCATCGAAAGGGGTGTCCCTGCCTTCACGGAGCCGCAGCGCGTGATAGGCGCCGTAGACGCCGCCCTTTGCCACCTTTTCCGCTATCTCCGGGGTCATCTCACCGGTGTTGAGCACAAAAACATAGTCGCCCGGCACCTCCCTGCGTATGCGCGGGATGTACTCAAGCAGTCTGTCGATGCTGTAGAATTCTGTGGTGCGGAGTATGACGTACGCGGCGCCGCCCGCTGCGTACCGGCGGACGCTCTCCATGATCTTCTCTTCGGAAACGTGGCGTTTTTCCTTGATGACGTGCCACTTTTCGCCGAAGGAACAGAATGTACAGTTCATGGTGCAGGGCACGAAATCCATACCTACAGCGCACCAAATATAGCCACGATTGCCGGTAAGTCTGTGAGCTGCAATATCCGCAGTCTCCCTGAGACGATCATCGTCCGGACTGCCGACGGGAATGTCCAGCAGGCGAATCATCTCTTCCTTCGTAAGCACCTCACCCGCCAGACACTTTTCAGAGGCGGAACGGATCGCTTCTCTGATACTCATTTTAACTCCTAGTGATATTCAAATATTTCAATATGATTATGATTATACGGTGCTGACGGTTATTTATCATCGTTCTGCAACACAAAATCCGCAAAGTCAGTATGTGCTCATGTCCATTTGAGAAAAGCAGCAGAGGCGGTAGAACCGTTTCGGTCTTCCGCCCCTGCATACTGGTTAAGCTGTTTTAGTTTTTGCGTTCCCGAATTTTTTAGTCGATACCGACCATGACGGACGTAGCTTTGATAACCGCCAGGACGTCCTCGCCTTCCTTGAGATCGAGCTCAGCTACGGCGTTGTTCGATATCGTCGCGGATATCGTGTAGCCTCCCAGCGCGCTTATGCGGACGATGGAGTTGACCGCACCTTTTTCTACACCGGTCACCTTGCCCGGGAACTGGTTTCTGGCGCTGAGCGGCAGATGCTCCCCGCGGCCGACCATGACCTCAGTGGCCTTTATAACGGCGTATGCTTTTTTGCCCGGCTCGAGGCCCAGCTCGCTTATCGCGTTCAGCGAGATGGTCGCGCTCACCGGCGTGCCGTTCACGTCGATGGTGACGATGCCGTTGACCGCACCGTCGGTCACCTTTGTGACAGTGCCTGCAAATTGATTTCTTGCGCTGAGTTTCATTTCCATTTCCTCCTATGTTCATATTATTGTCGCGTTACGCTGCCTGAGCGTTTCAGGGAGCTCCGGCGTTACGTAATCGGGGATCATCTGTGCTTTTCATCGGTTGGTTCGTGATCGATGAATAGCGGGCAGAAGCTCTTTCCACTGCATATTCGATCTAATGTTATTCTTTATATGGCTTTCTCCGTGAGCATACGGAAGGTCCTCTTTCCCTTTAGTATGAGCCCTTCGTTCTCCATCTTTCCCAGTTCCGAACACAGCGTCGTCCTGTCCACGCAGATGTAATCTGCAAGTTCCTGCCGGTTAAGCGGGATATCGAACTGCGCGGCGCCGTGGATCTGCGCCTCGTACGACAGGAACGTCATGATCTTCTCCCGCACCGACCCCCTCGACACAATGTCCACCTTCTGCAGCAGCCGGGAGGTCTTGTTGGAAATGATCTTGATGAAAGCCCGCTCAAGCGTTTCCACCGTATCCTGTTCGATCTCCGGACGCTCCGAGAATTCGAGCCTTAGAAGAACGGCTTCCTTCCCCGCTTCGTACTGACTTCCGCGTACGTATAATCCTCCGACGAGATCGGCATATCCGATAACGCCGCCGGGCATCGTGTAGTCGATCATGCAGCGGCGCCCGTCCTGCCCGTAACGCACCAGCTGTACTACGCCCGACAGGACGAGATATATCACCTGCCTGTCCACGGAGTTCTGGCTGTTTTCCGAGATCAGCTCGCCCTTGCTGCAGAATATGAGCTCGCCGCTGAGCGCCTCGATGACGCGCTCCGTCTCCGTTCTCCGCAGTCCAGAAAACAGCGGGCTCGCCGCTATCATCTGCATATATGTACTCTGGATACTTCTCATTGAATAACACTTTCCTTCTCTGACAAAACAAAAAACCCGTCAGGAAAACCTGACGGGTGAGCGTCCGTATGCATGCTGCGTCGTGATCGGATAATGCAAGTTCGCAGCGCAATGCAAAGTTTTCCTTTTCAAAACGTGAAGGGCGGCACGTTTCCATCATCGCCCCCGTGACCGTCCCTTACAAGACGGTCAGGCTGCTGCGCCGTAGCCGAATGGCTTTAGGCTCGGCAGCTCGGAATAACCGCAATATTCAATTCTAAATTATTATATCACAAGAACCCCGGTATGTATGTTCTTTGCAGAACTTTTTTCAAATTACTCCCCCGGAGTCTGATGCGATCCACGGATAAGCGTAACTGACCGATATTATCATTCCATATGCTGTCGAGAACGGGAACAAAAAACCTCTCTTGCCGCAATGTTGGCAAAAGAGGTTTTCTGTTGGTGGACGGTGAGGAACTCGAATCCCCGACCTTCCGCACGTCAAGCGGAAGCTCTACCAGCTGAGCTAACCGTCCGTGTCAGCAAAAGGTATCATACAACAGCGGCATGCATTTGTCAACAATTATATTTCTGTTTTCCGCCGTGCGAAAAATGCCGTTTTCCGCACGGCTGACCGTCACAATCCAATGGCGGCGCGAAGATCGTCGCGCATCCGCACAGCCTCTGCGCGGGCTGCTTCCATGTAGTCTCTGCCGTCGTTTCCGGTCTTCTTCCAGGCACACATGATAGCGCGGGAGGAGTTTATGACTGCTCCCGTTCCATTTTTGCCGAAAGCGTGGGCGGCGTCTGCTGCGCTCCCGCCCTGCGCCCCGTAACCGGGCACGAGGAAGAAGATGCTTGTTAGTCTCCTGCGAAGCTTCGCAAGTTCCTCCGGATACGTCGCGCCTACCACCGCGCCGACGCGCGAATAGCCGTATCTGTCCCGCTCGCCCTCCGTGATCTCCGCGAGCAGGTCGCCGACAGTCTCGTACAGCGTGCGCCCGTCGGAGAACGTCCTGTCCTGGAGCTCACCGGACGAAGGGTTCGACGTCTTCACCAGCGCGAAGAACGCTTTGTCGTTCTCTCTGCAAGTCTTGAGGAAAGGCTTCAGCCCGTCAGAACCCAGATAGGCGTTGACCGTCACAGCGTCAAAACCGAAGGGCTCGACTGTTGATCCTCCGCCGAGTCCGAAACGTCCGAGATAAGCTGCGCTGTACGCCTCCGCCGTAGTGCCTATATCCCCTCGCTTAACGTCTGCTATCGTATAAAGACCTTTATGCGCCGCATACCTTGCGGTCTGCTCAAGGCACCAGACTCCTGCGGAGCCAAGCGCCTCATAATACGCCGACTGCGGCTTGACCGCCGGCGCCACGTCGCAAAGCGCGTCGATAAGTCCGCGGTTGAATTCCAAATACGCTTCCGCAACAGTCTGCAGAGAAAGGCCGTCTTCGGATATGTGTTTTTCCATTATATGCGAAGGGATATAGTCCGGCTTCGGATCGAGGCCGAAGACGGTCGGGTTCCTCATCCGGAGGATACCATCCTGCAGTTTGTCGAACGCCACTGTCAGTCCCCCCTGTAAACGATATGGCCGCTGACTATCGTGTACTTAACGCGTCCCTTTAGCTTCATGCCGCCGAAAGGAGTGTTATGCGAACGTGAGTGGAACTTGCCCGGATCGACCGTCCACTCCTCGTCCGGGTCGAAGATGACCACGTCTGCCGCGTCGCCGACAGCGATCCTTCCGCGGGCAAGCGCAAGGATATGCGCCGGTCTGGTTGACATAAGATTAATTATGTCTGCCAGCGAGAATCCGTTTTCATGGTACAGTTTGGTGAGTGTGAGCGCAAGCGAAGTCTCCAGACCCACCATCCCGCTGAGAGAATTCTCAAGTCCGCGGGACTTCTCCTCGTCTGAATGAGGCGCGTGATCCGTCACGATGCAGTCGAGCGTGCCGTCGCGCAGACCCTCTATGATTGCAAGGCGGTCTTCTTCCGTCCGGAGCGGCGGGTTGACCCGCGCCAGCGCCCCCTTCTCCAGTATCGCGTCCTCTGTGAGAGTGAAGTACTGAGGGCACGTCTCCGCCGTGACGGCGACGCCGTTCTTCTTTGCCTGTCTGATTATATCGACCGATCTTGCCGTGCTCACGTGCGCGATGTGGACGCGGCCGTCTATCTCTTTGGCCAGCCGCACGTCGCGTTCTATCATGAGCTCCTCCGCCTCGGCCGGTCTGCCGGGTATGCCAAGCTGTCTCGAGATCTTTCCCTCGTTCACCGCGTAGTTTTTGACCATGTCGGAGTATTCGCAGTGGGAACTAATGATCATTCCGACATGTTTTGCTCTTTTTAGAGCATGGCGCATGACTTCTTCGTCATCTATCGGCATACCGTCGTCGGACAGAGCGATCGCGCCCGCATCGCACAGGGCTATGAAATCTGTGAGTTCCTTACCCTTTTCGCCGACGGTAACGGCGCCGTAGGTCACTACGTTCACCAGCGCGCTGCTTGCCCGGCGCACGAAAGTCTCCACCCTGTCGATGTTGTCTATAACAGGGTCCGTGTTCGGCATGCTGGCGACCACAGAGAATCCTCCGGCTGCGGCGGCGTGCGCACCGGAATAGATATCCTCCTTGTATGTATGCCCCGGATCTCTGAAGTGGACATGCATATCGACAAGTCCCGGAGCTACCACGAGCCCTGTCGCGTCGATCACCGACACGACGGGCGAGTCATTCTCATCAACTATATCACCGTGGGCTATAAAAACATCGCGGACCTCGTCGACGCCCGATGCGGGGTCTACAACTCGTCCGCCGCGGATAAGAAGCACTTTGATTCACCATGCCTTTGCAAAGAACTGTTTAGATAATTATATTGTAACCGCTCGTTATTTGCAAGCGCGTGAGTCTTATACACGCAGTTTTAACAGCTCTTTAGCGCCCCATGGCATCCGCGGCTGTACGTTCCTCTTTGACTTGCCGACAGGGCGGAGTATAATGAGCATACAATATCAATTACATCGGAGAGATCATCATGCTCAATATCGTTCTTGTCGAGCCTGAGATACCCATGAACACGGGAAATATCGCGCGGACCTGCGCGGCCACCAGGTCGCATCTGCATCTGGTGAAGCCGCTCGGATTCGATATATCCGACCGCGCGGTCAAAAGAGCCGGCCTCGACTACTGGCCGATGGTGGAGATATCCGTATACGAAGACCTTGACGACTTTTTTGAAAAGAACCCGTCCGGTCCCTACTGGCTGTCCACTACGAAAGGGAGCCGGAGGTACACCGACGCTGTTTTCACAGACGGCTGTTATCTCATGTTCGGCAAGGAGACCGCCGGGCTACCGGAAGAACTGAGAAACCGCTTCCCAGACAGCTGCATCCGTCTTCCGATGCGTCCCGACGCGCGGAGCCTGAATCTGGCAAACTCGGTCGCCGTGGTGTGTTACGAGGCGCTGCGCCAGATCGGTTTTCCCGATCTGACATAAACGGTATCCTGAAACGGCCCAAAAGTGATCATATGACGTTCCCCCGCAAATGCGCTTTTTGGGCGCATTTGCGGGGGATCTGTTCGTTATTCTATTCTGATATACCGTCAGCGGATCGTATAGTCTCCGCGCATGATCACCTTGACGGTGCCTGAGGTGGCCCTGATCCCGCACCCGGAGATCGTCACCATGTACATGTGATTCGTGACGAGATCGGTCCCCTCGCCTACCGACTGCGATGTCGTGGTATCTATGAGGGCCGGCCAGTCTTCGCCGTAGGCCTCCGCCGTACCTATACGGAGCATGATCTCGACACCGACGCCGCACACGACGGTGTCCCCGGATGAGAGCGTCACGACAGAGAACACATCCGCGGAGGACGTGCCGCCCGACGAAGCTATCTTCGCATCGATCTCAGACTCCAGATCTGACAGCTTGCCGTCGAAATCGTCACGGATCTCTCCGGCCTTTTTGTTTATACTCGCGTTGGCCGACTCCATGAAACTGTCTTTTGCGTCGTCATTGAGATAGCTGAGCGCCACCAGCGGATCAGACTGCGAACCCGCGTTGGAGGCTGCGTAGATAGTGATACCGGCGGCAATCGCTACGCAGACGAGCACGATAAGCGTTATCGTTAGCTTTTTACTCTTTTTCATTCGTTTCCTCCGTAGTGCCGTGCGCAGAAAGCCCGCGCTTCGGTCTTTTGCGGCGTCATTCGCGTCAGAGAACTCGTTTGCCGTGTCTGAAGTATATCCTAGGTACCCGCGGCGATACGTCGCAGAGGATCTCGTAGGATATCGTCCCGGCCTTTTCAGCAGGTTCCTCTACGGGTATGAACCCGTCGCCGTCCCTGCCGAAGACCGTAACGACGTCGCCTTCAGATACGCCCTCGACGTCCGTAACGTCGAGCATGCACATGTCCATGCAGATACGTCCGACCTGCGGCACACGCTGTCCTCTGACGAGCATCTCGATCTTTCCGGAAAGGACTCTGTGGAGACCGTCGGCGTAACCGATAGGCACGACCGCTATACGTCTGACAGAGGGCGCGGCGTAGAGTCTTCCGTAACTGACGGTATCCCCCGGTGCGAACTCCTTGATCTGGTATATCCGTGTCTTGAGCTGCATCGCCGGTCTGAGTTCCAGACCGCCGCGGTCCTTATCCGGATAGCAGCCGTAGAGGGCTATGCCCGGGCGGACCATATCCAGATATGTCTTGTCATAGTTTATCATCGCGCCGCTGTTGGTGCAATGCCTGATCCTGAACTTTTTGCCTGAGAGTTCCTCGAGCCTGTCAGCGAGAGAAGTGAAAGCCTCGAACTGCATCCTGGTGTACTCCTCGCCGCCTTCCACGTCGGATACCGCGAAGTGCGTGAAGATGCCCTCTATATCCAGATTGGGCAGTCTCATAATCTCCGCCATCTCCGCCGATGGATCTCGTCCTCCGTGGCAGGTGAATCCCATGCGTCCCATCCCGCTGTCAGCCTTAAGATGCACTTTGACGGCTCTTCCGAGGGAACCGGCTATCAGCGACATCTCCTTCGCCATATCGAGACTGCTGACAGCCTGGGTGATGCCGTACTCGATAAGCTCCGGCGTACGTTCAGGGGACGTGTATCCGAGTATGAGTATGGGGAGCATGGCTCCGCCGGCGCGCAGCCTCATGGCCTCGTCAAGGCAGGCTACCGCGAAGTAGTCGCAACCCGCCTCCTGCAGTACGGAGGCGACTTTGTTTGCGCCGTGTCCGTATGCGTCCGCTTTGACCACGCCGAGAAAACGCGTGTTTTCTCCGAGCCGGGCTTCCATCTCCCTGAAATTGTGCTCTATGCAGTCGAGATCTATCTCCGCCCAGGTCCTTTCAGTATCCATATCGAATCACTCTTTTCTGTATGTTGCACGCGGCCTCATCGCCGCGTCACGGTTTTCTTTATTGCCAGATGCATGTGCGAGGATCATTGCCGAACGCTCTTTACGGCTTCGGGGATCGCGCACAGAATATCGTCAGGTGTAACCGAGTACTCGCCCAGTTTCTTCGCGCATATGTCTCCGGCAAGTCCGTGCAGGTATACTGCGGCGGTAACCGCCTTTTTAACGGGCAGGCCCTGCCCGCAAAGAGCGGTTATCATCCCTGCAAGCACGTCGCCGCTTCCGCCCTTGGCCATAGCCGGTCCTCCGGTGGTGTTGATATACACGCTTCCGTCGGGGAACGCGGTCACTGTCCTATGTCCCTTGAGCACTAGCACGCAGCGATGCCCGACGGCAAACGCGGCAGCTTCCGCGATCCGCCCCCTGGATATATCGCCGCCAAGTCTGGCGAACTCTCCGGCGTGGGGCGTCAGGATAACTGTCGAACCGGCCTCATCCAGGACATCTGTATTTCCGGAGACGGCGTTTATCCCGTCGGCGTCGAGCACCAGAGGCACCTTTGTCTCCCGGACGAGCTTTTCGACGAGAGAATCCAGCATGTACGATCTTCCGAGCCCCGGCCCCGCAAGGCAGGCAGCGCAGCGTTCGAGCTTCTCCGCTATCGGTCCGCGGGCGTCCCAGGATATAAGCCCGTCTATATCTGTCGGCAGAGGAAACGGCATGACGTCCGTGCATCTCGCCGCCGTGACTCCGTAGATGCTCTCCGGCACGCCGAGATGTACCAGCCCCGCGCCCATCCTGGACGCGGCTGCGGCGGCCATAACGGGCGCGCCGGTGAAGCCCGGCGCTCCGGCGATAATGAGATCTCTTCCGAAGTCTCCTTTGTGCGCGTCCCTGCGCCTTTCAGGCAGATCCACATCCATATGTGTTACGGCGTATACCTGACTGTCCGCGGCGAATAACAGGTCGTCGGGTATCCCGATGTCCTCTATTCGTATCTCGCCAGAGTAAAGGCATCCGGGCTCTGCGTAGAGTCCTATCTTGGGCAGCGAGAACGTCACGGTAACGTCAGCCCGCACAGCCTCCCCGGGCACTTCACCGGTATCCGCGGCGACTCCGCTGGGGATATCCGCCGATACTACGGGAACTCCCGATGCGTTTATGATCTGCGCGGCACATTCAGAGTCGCCCCGCAGGGCGCTGTGCAGCCCCGTTCCGAACATAGCGTCTATCAGAACGTCGCATGAGTTGACATAATCAATAATATTATCTATTTCTGTAAATTCCTCGAGCTTTCCGCCGACTTCTTCGAGCCTGCGTTCCATCTCGGAAGTATCGGCAGTCATCTTCTCCCTGCTGCCGGTAAGGAACGCCCTGACGCTGTACCCACGTATGAGCATATAAGCCGCCGCCGCGACTCCGTCTCCCCCGTTGTTGCCGCTCCCGCAGAACACCGCCGCCCTGCCGCGGTCTCCGCCGAACTCCATAGCCGTCTCCGCAACCCGGCGGGCCGCGTTTCGCATGAGCAGCGTGGAGGGTATATCGTATTCTTCTATGGCGCGTCTGTCCATTTCGCGCATAAGCGCGGAGGTCATGAGCTTCAATGCAAACACCTCTTTTAACCCTTTGATTATACAGAAAACCGTCAGTTTAGTCAATTTTTATGTTGCCATTTCGTAAGTAATGTGATATAAAGAGAAATAATCATTTCAGACGAAAGCTGAGATCGGGAAAATAACGCCGCTATACCGCGAAAGAGAGGGGCCGCCACCGGCTGAAAGCGCCCTGCGTGAATTGCGTTTGGTTCGCCCGTGAGCTCCGGCCAATCCCCGGCGGCTGCGCCCCGTTACAGGCGTTCGAGTGCGGCTGACAGGCCGAAACCGGGTGGTACCGCGGAGGTTTATCCCTTCGTCCCGCTTTTTGGGACGAGGGGTTTTGTTTTGCCCTTAGGCCGACTCGATTTATTTATGTAAACTAATTCTCTGTCAAGAATCAACAGGAGTGAAATGTAATGAAAGAAAAGCTGGAACTTGTGCGGAAGGAAGCGCTTGCCGCTCTCGCAGAGGTCTCCGCGTCGGACGCCCTTGAGGCGCTCCGCGTCAAATACCTCGGCAAAAAGGGCGAGCTGACCGCCGTACTTAAGCAGATGGGCAAACTCTCCGCCGAGGAGCGCCCCGTCATCGGCCAGCTGGCCAACGAGGTGCGCGCTAAACTGGAAGCTGCGATCGAATCCCGCGCCCAGCAACTCGCAAACGAGGCGATGGCCGCGCGCCTGCTCTCCGAGACAGTGGACGTCACGATCCCCGGCGAGACCAGGAAGCTCGGCAGCCAGCACCCGATGTATCAGGTGCTCGACGAACTCAAGGATATCTTCATAGGCATGGGTTTTGAAGTCGTCGAGGACCGCGAGGTTGAGCTGGCGGCATACAATTTCGACAGACTGAATGAAAAAGAAGGTCATCCCGCCCGCGAGTGGACGGACACCTTCTACTTCACGGAGGACAGCAGCATACTGTTGCGCACGCAGACCTCCCCCATGCAGATCCACGTCATGGAACGGCAGAAGCCGCCCATACGCATGGTCGCACCGGGGCGCGTGTACCGCAAGGACGAGGTGGACGCCACCCACTCCCCCATGTTCCATCAGGTCGAGGGCATGGTCATCGACAAGGGCATCACGATGGCGGACCTTAAGGGCACTCTCAGCGAGGTCGCCCGCCAGCTCTACGGCGAGGACACCGTCACCCGCTTCCGCCCGCACCACTTCCCGTTCACCGAGCCGAGCTGCGAGATGGACATCCAGTGCTACAAGTGCCACGGCGCCGGCTGCCCCACCTGCAAGGGCGAGGGCTGGATCGAACTGCTGGGCGCCGGCATGGTGCACCCGACGGTCCTCGAGGGCTGCGGCATCGACCCGGACGTCTACTCCGGCTGGGCTTTCGGCTTCGGCCTTGAGCGCCTTGCTCTGGCATATTTCAAGATCAGCGACCTGCGTCTAATTTTCGAGAACGACGTACGGTTCCTCGAACAGTTTTAAGGAGGTGTGAGAGCATGGATCTAAGCAGAAAATGGCTGAACGAATTCGTTGACCTTTCCGACGTGAGCGACAAGGAGTTCAACGACGAGATGACGCTCTCCGGCTCCAAGGTGGAGACCATCTCCCGCGAGGGCGCGGAGATAAAAAATGTCGTCGTAGGCAGGATCCTTGAGATGGTGCGCCATGAGAACAGCGACCACATGTGGGTCTGCCAGATCGACGTCGGGCAGGATGAACCCCTGCAGGTCGTCACCGGCGCGCAGAACCAGAAGGTCGGAGATCTTGTCCCTGTCGCCCTGCCCGGTGCTGTGGTCGCCGGCGGCAAGCACATCGAAGCGGGCGAGCTTCGCGGCGTTGTGTCCAACGGCATGTGCTGCTCCTGGCAGGAGCTGGGCATGACCGAGCACGACTGGCCCTACAACCCCGAAAACGGTCTGTTCCTTCTGAACAACGACCCCGATCTGGCCGCGAAGGGGCTCAGGCCCGGCGAGGATATTACGGAGGCGATCGGCTATGACGACATCGTCGTCGAGTTTGAGATCACGCCCAACCGTCCGGACTGTCTGAGCGTCATCGGCCTCGCCCGCGAGGCCAGCGCCACTTTCGCAAGGCCGCTTGCTCTGCACGTTCCCGTTATCAAGGGCAGCGGCGGCAATATCGCCGATCTGCTCGACATAGAGATCGAGGACGGCGACCTGTGCCCGCGCTACACGGCGCGCATGGTCAAAAACGTAAAGATCGCCCCCTCCCCGCTGTGGCTGCGCGAACGTCTGCGCGCCTCCGGAGTGCGCCCGATCAACAACATCGTCGATATTACGAACTATGTCATGCTCGAGTACGGCCAGCCGATGCACGCGTTCGACTTCTCCTGCGTGGAAGGCGGAAAGATCATCGTGCGCACTGCGCGCGAGGGCGAGAGCATCCAGACCCTCGACGGCAACGAGCGCGAGCTGACCACCAACATGCTCTGCATATGCGACGAGCACAAGCCCGTGTGCGTCGCGGGCGTTATGGGCGGCGCCAACAGTGAGATCGTCGGAGATACGGCGATGGTCCTCTTTGAATCCGCGAACTTCAACGGCGTATCGGTCCGCCGCACGGCGTCCGCGCTGGGAATGCGCACCGACGCGTCGAGCCGCTATGAAAAAGGCCTCGACGTGATGAACACGCTCAAGGCTGTGGAACGCGCCTGCGAACTGGTCGAACTGCTCGGCTGCGGCGAGGTCGTTGACGGCGTTATGGACGTCATCGCCAAAGACAAGGCGGAGACTGTCATCCCGCTCGAACCTGAAAAGGTCAACCGTCTTCTCGGCACTGAGCTCGACGCTCAGATCATGCGCGACATCCTGCTCTCCCTCGGCTTCACCCTCGAAGGCGACGATATACATGTCCCATCCTGGCGCGAGGACGTGGAGCGCAGCTGCGACATAGCCGAGGAAGTCGCGCGTTTCTACGGATATAACAACATCCCGGATACGCTTATGCGCGGCGAGACCACCCGCGGCGGCTACAATGACTCTCAGCTCTTCGAGCGTTCGCTCGGCACTTCCTGCCGTGCGCTGGGCTACGACGAGATCATCACATACTCTTTCATCTCGCCGTCCTACTACGATAAGATCCGTCTGCCGGAGGACAGTCCGCTTCGCAACAGCCTCAGGATCCTCAACCCGCTGGGCGAGGATACCTCCATCATGCGCACGACCATTCTCCCCTCGCTGATGGAAGTCATCGCTCGCAACAACAACTACCGCAACAAGTCGGTGCGTCTCTATGAACTGGGCAAGATATATATCCCCCGCGATGACGGCCTTGCCGATGAACCGAAGATGCTTGCGCTGGGCGCGTACGGCGACGGCGCCGACTTCTTCACCTTCAAGGGCACCGTAGAGGAGATCCTCCGCGCCGCACGCATCGGCGACGTGCGCTTCGAAGCCTGTCAGGACAATCCTTCCTACCACCCGGGCCGCTGCGCTGAAGTCTACTCCGGCGAAAAGCTGCTCGGAGTATTCGGTCAGATCCACCCCCTGGTAGCTTCGGGCTACGGCGTAGATGCTGAAGTCTACGCCGCTGAACTCTCCTTCGAGGCGCTGTATGCTTCTCACGGCGGCAAACCGGAGTACCAGCCGCTTCCCAAATTCCCCGCGGTCGACAGGGACATCGCCGTGGTGTGCGACAAAGACATCACTATTGCACGTCTCACAGACTGCATAAAGCGCGGCGGCGGCGAGCTGCTGCGAAGCGTCAAGCTGTTCGATATCTATACCGGCTCGCACATACCCGAGGGCAAAAAGAGCACGGCCTTCTCGCTCCGCTTCCGCTCCAATGAGAAGACCCTGACCGATACGGAATCAGACGAAGCTGTGCGGAAGGTGCTCGAAAGGCTCGAAGAGGAGCTCGGAGCCGTCATCAGATGATCGGACCAACTTGAATCTTTTCTCCGCATAAAACCGTCCGGGAGCTGCCTGAATGCGGCTCCCGGATGACTCTATTTTTCATTTGACAACTCTTCGCACATGCGTTATAATGACACCTGCTTTGAAAATGCTGGTATAGCTCAGTCGGTAGAGCAGCTGATTCGTAATCAGCAGGTCGTGTGTTCGAGTCACATTACCAGCTCCATGAAAATGCGCCTGTTATGCAGGCGCATTTTTGGCTTATAGGACAAAACGTGTTGGTAAAATCGCCGATAATCGTTGAGATTTCAATGGTTTCGGCGGTTTTATCTTTTTTTGAAGAAGATACAGGGTGGACAAAACGTGTTGGTAAAAACGGCGGGACCCATTGATATTTCAAGGGTTTCCGCCGTTATATCTTCTTTAGAGGAAATATTCTCGGAGGAAGATGATATGAAACATGTGATCTGCCCCATGTGTGGTAGTGCCTGTATAAGATATGGCAAGACAAAAGCCGGCTCGCAAAGGTGGTACTGCAAGTCATGCTCGGTAGCTTTTTCGCCTCAGATCGATAATACGACAAAACAACTGAATATATTTCTGAAATGGCTCTTCAGCAAACAAACACAAAGAGAGATGCCCGGAGAAGGCAGATCATTTCGCAGGAAAACGGCTGTGTTCTGGAAGATCTGGCCGCTGCCGCCAAAGGTCGAAGAGCCATCGGATATCCTGTATGTTGACGGCATCTACATAGGCAGGAAGGCATGTATACTGATCTGCTGCGATGAAGAGCATGTGTTAGGCTGGTATCTGTGCAGATATGAGCATTCAGAAGCCTGGAAGGCTCTACTGTCACGTATAGCAGAGCCGGCCATAGTTGTCTCAGACGGAGGTACCGGTTTTGCCAAAGCACTTAAGAAGGTATGGCCTCATACCAGACACCAACGATGCTTATTCCATGTGTTCAGCCAGATAAAGCGCTACACGACCAGCAGGCCAAAGACTTTGGCAGGTGCTGATTTATACATGCTGGCAAAGGATCTGCTGCATCTGGAGAGTAAAAAAGACACTGAACGCTGGACACAACGGTTCCTTGATTGGATCATAAGATACAAAGACTTTCTGGGACAAATGTCACGTGATGAGAATGGGAATTTGAGGCCGACACATGAAAGGCTGATCAAAGCAGAGCATTCTATCATCAGGCTGCTTAAGGAAGGAACTATGTTCACATACTTAGACGAGAGTCTGAGGGTTCAGATAGAAAAGATCCCGTCAACGACTAACCAGATAGAGGGTGGCATCAATTCAAGGCTCAGGGCCATGCTGAGAGACCACAGAGGCCTGTCTGTCGAGAGACGAATAAAAGCGGTCTTCTGGTGGTGCTATATGCACTCACAGAGACCGCTTTCAGCAGCTGAGATACTAAAAGTCATGCCGACA
>JAFZSD010000067.1 GCA_017619535.1 Oscillospiraceae bacterium
CGGCGGGCTCAAAGATGGACGAGGACAGTACTCAGCTCGTTATCACGCTCCCGGAAAAGCCTGCCGTCGGAGCCGTTTCCGCCGCAGCGCTGGGCGCCGCCTTTACCCTCGGCGTCGTATGGGAGCTCCTGCGATACAGAAAACTCAAGAGGTGAACGATCATGACTTCAGCTGTTACAGATAAATCCTTCAGCGTCGGCGACGTCCTGCGCGCCGTCGCGACCGCGATGAACATACCCGTCATCGTCATACTCATCATCTTCCTGCTGTGCGCCGCGGCGCTCATCGGCTGGATACTGGCCGAGTATTTTTCTGAGCGGAGGCACATGAAGATAAGCCTTCCGGCTCTGCTGGAGGAACTCAACAGAACGGATGATCTCACGGGCGCAATAGAGGCCAGCGGTCTTCTCCGCAGGCAGAAGGACGCGCTGAAGGAGCTCGCATCGCACCCGGATTTCTCTCCGGAGCTGCGCGAGTCTCTCGCCGTCCGGCTGCTGGACGCGGAGCAGGCGCGCTACGCGAGGATCGTGCATGTGTCCGAGCTCCTCTCACGGCTGGCCCCCATGTTCGGGCTTCTGGGCACTCTGATCCCGCTGGGACCGGGCATCATCGCCCTCGGCCAGGGCGACACGTTCACCCTGTCTTCAAGTATGCTTACCGCCTTCGACACCACCATCGCCGGTCTTCTGGCGGCGGCGGTGGCCATGGTCGTATCGGCCGTGCGCCGCTCATGGTACCGCGACTACAACGCCTCTCTCGAGGCGCTGGCCCAGTGCGTACTCGACCGGTGCGGAAAGGAGCAGCCATGAGACGACTGACTTCCCGCCTGCGGCGCGACACCGAGCAGCCCGTGAACCCCATGGACGGGCTCGGGAACCTTGTCGACGCCATGCTCGTACTGGCGGTGGGCATCATGCTGGCTCTCATCCTGAACTGGAAAGTCGACATCACCACGGTGGCCTACGCCGCCGAGCCGGAGGACTCCTCCGTCCCCATCGACAGCAGCGACATCTCCGAGGCTGAAAAGCAGGAACTTGACGAGGAGATGCTCCAGCGCATAGGAGCCCTGTATTACGACGAAGAGTCCGGAATGTATTACGCCATCATGGAGGATGCGTCATGAAACGTGTGTTTGCCTTTATCCTCTGTCTCGTACTGCTGGCGGCGGCATTGCCCGCCGCTCCTGCCCGTGCTGCGGGCAGCGTCTGGGACGGTACCGTGGATATCTCCTGGTATGACCCGGATGAAACTGAATTTTATCTGTCCACCCCGGCCGAACTCGCCGGTCTGGCCGCACTCGTCAATGGGATGAAAGACCCTACCTGTCCGCGGTTCATAGGCGACGAGAGCCTGCTGCAGAGCGTCCGGGTGGACGATTACCAGCTGGTCGGCGCCGGCGGCGGAAACGTCAGCGACACCGTCTATTCCAGCACCGTGGACTTCGCGTACAAGACCGTTTATCTTACGGCAGATATGGATATGGGAGGCGTTTATGACGCCGCATCAGGCGCCTGGTCCGGTCCCAACTGGACTCCTATAGGCGGCAAGTTCCCGATGCTGCCGCAGGAGGTCGACGGGGACTGCCTGACACTTGATACCCGCTTCAACGGCGTGCTGGACGGCCAGGGCCACACGATAACGAATCTCTACTGCGACCGCTACGCCGCGAAGGGCTTCCCCTACAGCATGGCTATCGGGATCGTGGGCTTCCTCGGCGGCGTGCCGGATACCGATCCCGGAAGCGACGCGAAAGCCGTCTTCGAAACGCCGTGGCAGCCCGCCGTGCGAAACCTGGTCCTCGGCAGCGGTTCAATCCTCGGCCGCCGCATGGTCGGCGGCGTCGTAGGCCGCATAGGCCAGACGAGCCACGGAGTGCTCGTGGAGAACTGCGCGAACTTCGCCCGGGTCAAGAGCACCGACGCCAAAGGCGTGGGCGGCATCGTCGGTTCCGGCTGGGGCAGCGGCATGATCAGAAACTGCTACAACGCGGGATACATCACGACGACGTACTCCTCCCCCGCCGGCGGCATCGTCGGCACCAACAGCGGCATGGACGTATACAACTGCTACAGCATCGGCACCATCGATACGAACGGCCAGCAGCGCGGCCGCCCCATAGGCAGCCACGACAGCGGCGTATATACGGTGGAAAACTGCTACTACCTTGAAGGCAGCGGCGACGACCCCACGAATCCCGGTTATTACAAGGGCATCAGCAAAAAGATCACTGTCTCCGTCACCGGCATGACGGCGGAGCAGATGAAGAGCGGCGAACTCCTCGCCGGCCTCAACGCCAACGGCGCCGCCTTCGCCGCCGACGTAAACGGCATAAACGGCGGTTATCCCGTCCTGTGGTTCCAGAACGGCGTGACAGGAGGAGACTGCCGGATCACCGTTTCCCAACCCTCCGGCGGAGGCAGCATAGCTATAGAGGGCGAAGACACCGTGCCCTTCGGCACCACCGTTACTCTCAGCTGCCGGCCGGATACCGGCTATACGCTCGATCACTATGTCGTCAACGGCGAGGCGATCGCATCCAACTTCTTCATAGCAACGGAGGACACGACCGTAAGCGCCGTGTTCCGCCTGCTCGTGACCGTACCTATCACGATCCCGGAAAGCGACGATTACTATGTCGCGGTGGCCCGCGAGGGCTGGCGGATCGAGGGCGACGAGATGGTCTGGGCGGATCAGGAGATGCTCCGCAGCGGCGATACGCTGGTGCAGGGCAACGTCCTGACCGTGCTCATATACGGCTACGGCAACGCCGTGCCCTCCGACATGGATCTGGAATACATCGACGCGTACTCGTGCGAGCTTTCCGGGACATCAAAGAACGCGAACGGTACATACATCGTCACAGGCGAGTGCCCTGTAGAAGTTTCCGTCAGCCGCACGGCGGCTGCGAAATCATGGCTTAACTACGCGGATACCGAATGGTATGTCAGCGGCGGACGCCGGACCTCATACACCCTGAAAACGCCTGAGGAGCTTGCCGGCCTCGCCTGCCTCGTGAACCGCGACGGCGTCACCTTCGAGGGCGTCACCATAAGGCTCGGGAACGACATCTGTCTCCAGAACACCGACGGCACGGTGGGCGTCCGGCTCTGGACGCCGATCGGTTCAAATCTGAACCGATCGTTCCGGGGCGTCTTCGACGGACAGAACTACGCCGTATACGACATGACCGTGCGCTCCGCCTCCAGCGGCGCCGGACTGTTCGGCTACTGCGTCGGCGCGGTCGTGAAAAACGTCTCCGTCTACGGCTCCGTATCCTCGTCCGCCAGCGCCGCGTATGCCGCCGGCGTCGCGGCCTATGTAAGCGGAGGCTCTGTGGAGAACTGCCTGAACTATGCTCCCGTCGGGGCCACCGGAACACATGCCGGAGGCATAACCGCCATGCTCCGCGACGGCGGACGCATAGAGAACTGCATGAACTGCGCGCCGGTCACCGCCGCGTCCGGGCTCGGCGGCATCGCAGGCATCAGCGACACCGGCGCTGACGTCATCTCCTACTGCGCCAACTTCAGCCCCGTCACGTCCACCGGCAACAGCACCTACGGGATCGGCGGCATCGTAGGCCGTCTCGCCGGGTCCGTCACCGGCTGCGTCAACTACGCCGACGTCGGCGGCACCGACCGCTATACCGGCGGCATTGCGGGCTACATGCCCGGCAAAAACACCTCTACCGTGACGCTCTCCTCCAACAGCGGCAGCGTATCGTCCGGCAACTCCATGGCTACCGCCGCTCTGGGCGGCGTCGTCGGCTACGCGCAGTTCGCCAAACTCGCCGCCGTGGAGAATGCCGGCAGCGTCATGCCGGAAAGCTCTTTCACCAGCGGACACAGCGGTGCCGTTATCGGGCGCGAGGGCACCGTCACCGTTACCGAAAAGACCGAAAACGACGTCATCCCCGTCTACACCGAGCAGGCGCCCCGCGTCTTTCCGGGCGGGGAGAAGGATGAATACACCGTCACTTTCATGGCCGGCGACGAGACCGTCTCCATCGTGACCTACCGTCCCGGGGATACGGCCGTACCGGAACCCGCCGTGCCTCAGATGGAGGGCTATAACGGCGCATGGAGCCCCTACGCGCTCGGCGACCGCGACATCATAGTTCACGCCGTCTACCGTCAGCGCACTGTGCGCGGCGGAGATACTATAACGGAGAACGGCAGCTGGCACATCGCATGGTTCTCCACCGGAGTCATCACTCTGGCACCGGGCGTCAGCGCTACGCTCGACGGCAGCAACGCCGGCACTGCCGGTTTCGACGGACTCACTATACGCGCCGGCGAGGGCGCGTCCCTTACCCTGCGCGACACGGTCCTTCGCGGCGAGAACACTATGCTGGACTTTGCCGGCGGCAACACTCTTGCCGTCGAAGGGTCGAACCGCCTGCTCAGCCGGGCGGAGGCCCAGAACAACGCCGCGGCGACGATCCGCACCGGCGGCGACCTGACGATAGCCGGAAGCGGCACGCTCTACGTCACGGCCGGCATCCGCAACACGGCGGTCTCTCTCGACCGCACCGGCAGCACGCTTACCCTGCGCGGTGGGACCCTGACCGTGTACAAGGAGGATCTGCTGGGCTTTGAAGGCGGCGCGGTCTATGCTCCCGGCAGCACCGTCCGCATCACGGGAGGCACACTTAAAGGAAGGACTTCCAGCGACAACGTTTCGGTCGTCAGCGCCGGACGGGTGGAACTGACCGGCGGCGCGGTCTATGTTCAGGCCGAACGCAGCCCGCTGGCGATTGCTGCGCCCGTCACCGCCTCCGGAGGCACCATAGCGGCATACGGCCACACTGGCAACAGCGCTTCTTTTGTTAAGGCCTACCATGACGCCGAAGCGCTCGAATCCTACACGGGCACCGCGAAGTTCACCAGCTTTCTGACGTTGAACGACGTGTTCGTGACCGACGACTGGTATGACGCGGTCGGCTACTGCTATGATAACGGCTACTTCAACGGCACTTCCGATACGACCTTCTCTCCCGAGGCATCGATGAACCGGGCCATGTTCGTCACCGTGCTCTACAGGATGGCCGGCAGGCCCGCTGTGAGCGGCGTCACCGCCTTCACCGATCTCACTCAGGACTGGTACAGGGACGCGGTGATCTGGGCTGTCGGCCGCGGCATCGTCAACGGCACATCCGAGACGACCTTCTCCCCGAACGCTCCCGTAACCCGGGAGCAGGCGGCCGTGTTCCTCTACAGATACGCCCGTTCTGCGAACGAGACCTTCGAGCGCGTATCCGGCGCCGATCTGTCCCGCGGCACCGTATCTCCCTGGGCTCAGACCGAGGTCCTCTGGGCCCTGAGTTCCGGCCTGTTCATAGGTGTTGACGGCGTGATGAGCGATCCGCAGAGCTACGCGCCCCGCGGTCTGCTGGCCATAGCCGTGAACAATTATATGAAGACCAGACTGCCCGACAGCAGCCAGTCAGAGCTTCCCTTTACCGACGTTTACCCGTCGGACAGCTTCTATGACGCCGTGAAGCTCTGCTATTCGCGGGGCTACTTCAACGGCACGTCCGACACGACCTTCTCCCCCTATGCCACGATGAACCGGGCTATGTTCGTCACGGCGCTCCACCGTCTTGCCGGAAAGCCGGCGGCGGAAACGGTTCCTGCGTTCACCGACCTGAATGCGGACTGGTACAGGGATTCCGTCGCCTGGGCCGCCGAGAACGAGATCGTCAACGGCTACTCCAGCGAGCAGTTCGCTCCGGGCGATCCGATAAGCGTGGAGCAGGCTGCCGCCGTTCTATACCGCTATGCCCGCTACGCAGGCCAGACGCTTCCCCAGACGTACCCGAGGCCCGCGAACACCGGTGCCGTCTCCGGATGGGCGAAAGAATCCATGGACTGGGCTCTTCGCGGCGGTCTGTTCAACGGTACGGGAGACGCCGTGCTGTCTCCGACATCGCCGGCGGACCGCGCTCTGCTCAGCATGCTCATAGCGAACTACGACGCGCTGGCGACGTAACTCAGAGCACTGCGTTAATCAGGTATGATTCAGATCCGGCTTCCGCCGATACTGTCGGCGGAAGCCGGATCTTTTCATACAATGCTGCGATCTTAACGCCGATGCCGCTTTTCAACCCGGCCTGCACATGCTATACTGGATATATAGAGACGGTACTTTTTCGGACCAAAAAGGAGACCTTATGCGCTTCAGAAACGCTATCGCTGAACTCAGGACCATACCATGGAAAAACTTCCCGGCGCTGACCGCCGCGGGCATAATAAACGCTTTCGGGATAACGGTCTTCCTGATGCCCGTGAAACTGTACGACAGCGGCATTTCAGGAACTTCAATGCTGCTTTCCCAGGTCACACCCCACGCGCTGTCGCTGTCCCTGTTCCTGCTCGTCCTGAACATACCCCTGTTCTTCTTCGGGCTCAGGCGGCAGGGCGTCTCCTTTACCGTCTGCTCTGTCTATGCCGTCGCGGTATACTCGCTCTGCGCCTATCTGATCACCGACGTGCTCCCGATAGACGTGAGCTTCGCCTCGCCTCTCGCCGGCAAGGATCTTCTGCTGTGCGCACTTTTCGGCGGGCTGCTCTCCGGTATCGGCAGCGGTCTGACCATAAGGTTCGGCGGCGCGCTGGACGGGATAGAGGTCATGGCCGTCATATTCGCGAGACGGATCGGCTTGAGCGTGGGAACGTTCGTAATGGCGTTCAACCTGGTCCTGTACATAGCCGCCGGTTTCGTAATACACAGCTGGATACTGCCTCTCTATTCCATAGTGACTTACGCAGCAGCGCTGAAAACCGTCGACTTCATAGTGGAGGGCATCGACCGCGGAAAGTCCGCGATGATAATCACGAACCACCCGGAAGGCATATGCAAAGCGCTTTCGGACAGTTTCGGGAGCGGCATAACGGTCCTCGAAGGAAAGGGATACTATTCAGATTCCTCGAAGACTGTGATATACTTCGTAGTGAACCGTTTCCAGATCGGGCGTCTCAAGAGCATAGTGCGCGAGAACGATCCCTCCGCCTTCATCGCCATAAGCGAAGTCGCGGACGTGCTCGGCTCCACGGTCCAGAACGCGCCTGCTGCCGAAAAGAAAGGCGTACCGGGCGAAAACAGCACGGATATCTCTGAATAAGGATGGTCATCATACGATGAAAACTACTCTTCTTCTCATGGCCGCCGGCATGGGCTCCCGCTACGGCGGCAGCAAACAGACCGACGGGCTGGGCCCCCACGGCGAGATACTCATGGAATACGCCGTATACGACGCCATAAGAGCGGGCTTCGACCGCATAGTATTTATAATAAAACCGGATATGGTGGAACTGATGGACTCCTTCTGCAAAGGCCGCATCGACGCCCGGAAGACCCGCACCGGTGAAAACGTCGAGGTGGAGTACGTCTTCCAGGACTTCTCCTCCCTGCCGGGATCCTTCTCCGTTCCCGAGGGCAGGACTAAGCCCTACGGCACCGCCCACGCGGTCCTCTGCGCCAAAGACGCGGTGCACGAGCCCTTCGCCGTCATAAACGCCGACGACTTCTACGGGGCCGACGCCATGCGTAAGATGCACGGCGCCCTCGTGTCCCTTCCCTCCGAGGGCCGGGCCGCCATGGTCGCCTATACGCTTGGGAACACCGTGAGCAAAAACGGTTCCGTCTCCCGGGGCATCTGTTCCGTCAGGGACGGAAAGCTGGACGCGGTGACCGAGACCTACAAGATCACCGTCCGTCCAGACGGCACCATATTCGACGACGCTGAAGGCGGCGAAGTCCCCCTGGATCCCGACGCCCTGGTATCCATGAACCTCTGGGGCTTCACGCCCTGGATATTCGGGGAACTCGAGAAGTACTTCAGAGATTTCCTGAGCGGGCTGGCTCCGGATGAGATGAAAAAGGAGTGCGTGCTCCCCGGCATGGTCGATTCCTGCATTAAATCCGGACGCCTTGACGTCTCCGTGCTGAGCACCGATTCGGAATGGTTCGGCGTTACTTACAGGGAGGACCGTCAGTTCGTATCCGATTCTCTGAAGAAGATGCACGCTCTGCGGAGGTATCCCGGCAGTCTCTGGAAATGACCTGATCGAACAGACAGAAAAACCCCCGCTCACCTGACGGGAGCGGGGGATCACTGTATCCTGACCTTTTTATTCTATATATCCTTTCGCGCGGAGCGCGGCCTTGATTATCTCCACCGCGCCGTCTACGCCGGCGAACCCGGTGTTGATGATGAGGTCGTAGTTCTTCATGCTGCCCCAGTCGTTTCCGGTGTAATGGCGGTAGTAATTCGCGCGGTTCTTGTCGTTCTTGGCGATCCTGTTCTCCGCCGCCTCGGACTTCATGCCGTATTCCTCGGTGATGCGGCGTATCCTGTCCATGATCTCGCTGCGGATAAAGACCCTCAGCAGCTTCTCCTGGTCCCGGAGGATATAGTCCGCACAGCGTCCGACGAAGACGCATCCGCCCTGCCCGGCGAGTTCCTTTATTACGTTCGCCTGGGCGATGAAAGTCTTTTCGTTTATGGGGACGTCGTACTGCGGGACGAAATTGAAGTCCGGGTACGCGGACGGTGTTATGCCGAACAGAAAGTTGCTGTTTACGCGCTCCTCGTTGTCCTCTATGAATTCCGGCGAGAGCCCGCTCTTTTCGGCCGTGATGCGGATTATCTCCTTGTCGTAAAACTGCAGGCCGAGTTCTTTTGCGAGCTTTTCGCCCGCAAGTCTGCCGCCGCTTCCGAATTCGCGGCTGATGGTGATTATGAGATTGCTCATGCGTATCCCTCCGTCAGTTATTCCCGTAGCGTCGCTCCCGGGCCAGAAAACGTACACCTTCGTGGGCTGATTATACCATACGTCCGCACGCGTTTTCAATCCGTTCGCGCTTTACTTTCCGGAGCATATAGGCTATTATTTTCATAGAATATATATTCATCCAGCGGAAGAAAGGAGCCTGCCGGTATGATCAGCGGACTTTTGAACAGCAGAAAATACGTCTTTTACGACGGCGGGCTCGGAACGATGCTCCAGAAGAACGGGCTTTCCCGCGGCGAGCGTTCCGATCTCATGAACATGCGCGCCCCCGAGGTCGTCCTGTCCATACAGCGGGCCTACGCCGAAGCCGGCAGCGATATCATATGCTCGAACAGTTTCAGCACCTGCGACGGCGGGCTGGAAGGCAGCGGATATACCCCGGAACAGGTCGTCGCGGCATCCGTGGACATAGCCAGGCGCGCCGGAGGCGGACGCACCCTTACCGCGCTGGATGTAGGGCCCATAGGCGAGTTCATCGAACCCTGCGGCGAACTCTCCTTCGAGGAGGCTTACGAACGGTTCAGGGCCCACGCCCTTGCGGGCGAGGCAGCCGGCGCGGATCTGGCGGCTGTCGAGACCATGAGCGATCCGCAGGAAGTGCGTGCCGCCGTAACGGCGATCATGGAAAACACTTCCCTCCCCGTGTTCGCCACCATGACCTTCGACCGCACCGGCCGCACCTTCTTCGGATATCCCGTAGAGGAGTTCGCAAAACTCGCGAAGGAACTGGGCTGCGCCGCGGCCGGAATGAACTGTTCCTACGCCCCGGCGGACATGCTGGAGGCTGCAAAGCGTTTCGCGGACGTCTGCGAGCTCCCGATCATCATAAAACTCAACGCCGGCCTTCCCGACGCCCTCGGTCAGCACTCCGTCGGTCCGGAGCTCTTCGCGGAGCAGATGGAGCCGTACAAGGATCTCGGCGTGAAGATCGTGGGCGGCTGCTGCGGTACTACGCCCGATCATATAAAGGCTCTGCGCGAAGCCTTCGGCGATTAAGGAGGAAGCACGATGGACTACGCAAAGGAATCGCTTAAAAGACACTATGAGTGGAGCGGCAAGATAGACTACCGCCCCAAGATGGAGATAAAGACGAAGGAGGACCTGTCCCTGGCGTATACCCCCGGCGTGGCCCAGCCCTGCCTCGAGATAAAGGCAGATCCTGATAAGGTCTGGCAGCTCACCGGCCGGCACAACCTGGTCGCAGTCGTCACCGACGGCACCGCCGTCCTCGGCCTCGGCGACATAGGCCCGGAGGCCGGCATGCCGGTCATGGAGGGCAAGTGCGTCCTGTTCAAATCCTTCGGCAACGTCGACGCCATTCCCCTCTGCGTCCGTTCGAAGGACGTGGACGAGATCGTGAACACCGTGGCGCTCCTGGCCGGGAGCTTCGGCGGCATAAACCTGGAGGACATAGCCGCGCCCCGCTGCTTCGAGATCGAACGTAAACTCAAGGAGCGCTGCGACATCCCCATATTCCATGACGACCAGCACGGTACCGCCGTCGTCGTTCTCGCCGCCCTCATAAACGCGCTGAAGATCACCGGTAAACGGATGGAGGACATCCGCGTGGTCACGTCCGGCGCGGGCGCGGCCGGCATCGCGATAATAAAGCTGCTTATAGCTAATGGTTTACATAATGTAATCATGTGCGATACCCGCGGAGCCATATACGAAGGCCGTCCGAACCTCAATCCGGCCAAGGAGGAGATTGCGGCCATAACGAACCGCGAGAAGCGTTCGGGCTCTCTTGCCGACGTGCTCGTCGGCGCCGACGTCTTCATCGGCGTGTCCGCACCCGGTACCGTCACGCAGGATATGGTCAGGAGCATGGCGAAAGATCCGATCCTCTTCCCCATGGCAAACCCTGTTCCCGAGATAATGCCCGATCTGGCCGCGGAGGCGGGCGCCGCAGTGATCGGCACCGGCAGGAGCGATTTCCCGAACCAGATAAACAACGTCCTGGCGTTCCCAGGGATCTTCCGCGGAGCCCTCGATGTCCGGGCATCGGATATAAACGACGAGATGAAGATAGCCGCCGCCTTCGCGCTGGCGTCTCTCGTCGGGGACGATCTGTCCAAAGACTTCATCATCCCCGCCCCCTTCGACGGGCGGGTGGGTCCCACCGTGGCAGCAGCCGTGGCCGAGGCCGCCAGACGCACGGGAGTCGCCAGGATATGAGGATCTTTATCGCGGTCAACTTCCCCGAAGATGTGAAGGACGCTCTCTGCGGGGATATGGCCGGCCTCAGGGAGCGCTCCGTGACGGGCAATTTCTCTCTTCGTGAGAACCTCCATCTGACCCTCGCCTTTCTCGGCGAGGTGCATCCCCGCCGGGTCTCCGACATCCGCAAGGTGATGGATTCCGCGATATGTCCGGCCAGCGATGCCGGGATCTCCGGATTCGGCAGCTTCGGCAGGGGCGGCGAGCGTCTCCTGTGGCGCGGACTGCGCCTCGACCCGAAGGTCCGCAACATGCGCGACCGCCTGATAGCCGGACTGAAGGATGCGGGATTTACGCCCGACGACAAACCTTTCAAGCCGCACATAACCGTTGCCCGGCGCGCCTGTTATCCCCCGGAGTTCTCGGAGAAAGACTTCGCCTCCTCCCTTTCCGACGTCCCGTTTCGGATAGAGGCAATAAGCCTCATGCGTTCGGAACGCATTGGCGGAAAACTCACATACACGGAGATGTACCGGGCGTCTCTGCCGCAGGAATGACGCAACATATTCAGAACAAGAAATGCTCCCGTCCGAGGACGGGAGCATTTGGCTTATTGTTTTGGAAATCTTTACGCGTTGTTGTCGCTGAGTCTTCCGTCCTTGACTTCCTGGAAGTACTCGCGGACCAGCTTGATGATGACCGGGCTGAGAGCCAGGATGGCGATCAAGTTGGGGATGGCCATGAAGCCGTTGAGCGCGTCCGCCAGGTTCCAGGCGTCTGCCAGGGACATGGTCGCGCCGACGATGGCGAAGAGGATGAACACCAGCTTGTAGCCGATGCTGGCCTTCGTGCCGAAGAGATACTCGAAGCAGCGGGTGCCGTAAAGGCTCCAGCTGAGGATCGTGGACAGGGCGAATAGCGCGAGGCAGAGCGCCAGGATGATGGAGCCGAGGCCGCCGCCGAGGATGCTGCTGAGGGCGGAGGAGACGATCGCGGCGCCGCCGCTGGTGCCCCAGTCGATATTGATGTTGCCAGCGCTGACACTGCAGAGAACGGTAAGAGCGGTCAGGGTGCAGATAACGATGGTGTCCATGAAGACCTCGAAGATGCCGAAGAGGCCCTGCTTGACCGGGTTGGTCTCGCTGGTGGCCGCGTGCGCCATAGGAGCAGATCCGAGACCGGCCTCATTGGAGAAGCAGCCGCGGGCGATACCCTTGGTGATGGAGGTGGAGATCGTGATGCCGAAGGCGCCGCCGAGCGCGGCTTCCGCGTTGAACGCGCCCTTGAAGATCATGCCGAAGACGTGGCCGATGTGGCCGATGTTCGCGAAGATCACGACCAGAGTTGCTATGATGTAGACGACAGCCATCACGGGGACGATCCTCTCGGTGACGGAGCCGATGCGCTTGATGCCGCCGAAGAGGACGAGCGCAACGATGACCGCGACGA
>JAFZSD010000068.1 GCA_017619535.1 Oscillospiraceae bacterium
AACGCCGATCTACTACCCGTCTGACAAGCTGCACATAGGCCACGCCTACTGCACCGTTGCCACCGACGCCATGGCGCGCTACAAGCGTCTGACCGGCTGTGAAGTCATGTTCCTGACCGGTACGGACGAGCACGGCCAGAAGATAGAGGACAAGGCGAAGGCTGCGGGCGTATCGCCCCAGGAGTTCGTGGACAATATTGTCAAGGGCGAGCGCGGTATACTCGATTTGTGGAAGCTGATGAACATCTCCAACGACCGCTTCATCCGCACCACCGATGACTATCACGTGAAGGCCGTTCAGCGCATATTCCGCCGTATGTACGAAAACGGCGACATCTATAAGGGAAAGTACGTGGGCAAGTACTGCAAGCCCTGCGAGTCCTTCTGGACCGAGAGCCAGCTTGTCGACGGCAAGTGCCCGGACTGCGGCGGCGAGGTCCAGGACGCCGAGGAGGAGGCCTACTTCTTCCGCGCGTCCAAATACGCCCCCTACGTGCGCGAGCTGCTGACCGGGACCGATTTTCTCCAGCCGGCCTCCCGCGTCAACGAGATGGTGAACAACTTCATCGACTGCGAGGGCGGCCTTCAGGATCTCTGCGTGTCCCGCACCAGCTTCAAATGGGGCATCCCGGTGGACTTCGACGACAAGCACGTGGTCTACGTTTGGCTGGACGCGCTCTTCAACTACATGACGGCCCTGGGCTTCGAGAACGACAGATATGACGATCTGGGCAAGTTCTGGCCCGCCGACGTGCACTTCGTCGGCAAGGAGATCGTCAGGTTCCACGCCATATACTGGCCGGCTTTCCTTATGAGCCTCAACCTGCCGCTGCCGAAGCACGTCTACGGCCACGGCTGGCTCGTAATGGACGGAGGCAAGATGTCCAAGTCCAAGGGCAACGTCGTCGATCCCTACATCCTGGCCGAGCGCTTCGGAGTGGACGCGCTGCGCTTCTTCCTGCTTCGGACGTTCCCCTTCGGTTCCGACGGCAATTTCTCCAACGAGCTGCTCATAAACACGATAAACGTCGACCTGGCCAACGACCTGGGCAACCTGGTATCCCGTTCCGCGGCCATGGTGGAGAAGTATTTCGGCGGCACGCTGCCGAAGACCGGCGTCTCCGAGGAAATAGATGAGGACCTCATCTCCATGGCCGGGACCCTGCGCGGCAGGTACGAGGCCCAGATGGAGAAGTTCCAGTTCCAGAACGCCCTTGAAGAGATATTCAGGGTCATAGCCCGAGCGAACAAGTATATCGACGAGACCGGCCCCTGGATCCTTGCCAAGGACGAGAGCAAGAAGGACAGACTGGCAACAGTCCTCTACAACCTGCTGGAGACGGTACGCATCTGCGCCGTGCTCCTCACTCCCTTCATGCCCGATTCCGTGGAGAAGATCTTCACCCAGATCGGTGCCTCCGAAGACGAGCGCACCTGGGACAGCGCCGAGACCTTCGGCGTCCTGCACGACGGCGTGACCGTTGCCAAGGGCGACGCCATATTCCCGCGTATCGACGCGAAGAAGGAACTGGAGGAACTGGACAGGCTGCAGGAGGCCGCGAAAGCAGCCGTCAAGCCCGCGGTGCCGCCCGTCACCATCGAGGAGTTCGCCAAGGTGAAGCTCCAGGCATGCAAGGTAATATCCTGCGAGAACGTGCCGAAGTCCGAGAAGCTCCTGAAGTTCATACTTGACGACGGCAGCGGCAAGGAGCGCCAGATCCTTTCGGGCATCGCGAAGTACTACAAACCCGAGGAACTTGTCGGAAAGACGGTCCTTGCCTGCACCAACCTCCCGCCCAGGAAGATGATGGGGCAGGAGAGCTGCGGAATGATCATCTCCGCGGTGTCCGGCGACGATCTCAAGCTCGTCATGCTGGACGACGCCATCCCCGCCGGAGCGGAGCTCTGCTGAAACACCGCCAGGTCAGCCGGGAACATGACAGAATAAAACAGATGGAGCATTTCGGAAAGTCTCTGTTCCGCAATGCTCCATTTTTTTGGCAGTGTTTTCAACGATATACCTGATGATCGAATAAAACCTATCTTGACGATTTAGGTTGTCCGTATTCACGCTTCATGGCTTCTGCAGAAATGACCCACTGTTTACCAAACTTACAGGCATCGATACCGTTGACCAGTTTGCCATAGGCGATCGCTTTGCGCAGGGTGCTTTCGTTAAGCCCCCAGAGCTGGGTGGCATCGGTAAATGCCATGAGCCCGTCAAAGGGTGTTCTGACTGTTTTGCCGTTCTCAAACAACTCGTCACATGAAAGGTCTAGATCGTCGTTCCAGATGATCCCGTAGCCGCCCGCATCGACCTCCACGCCGGAAAATAGCTCCGGCGCGTTTTCCAGAGCCTTGAACGGAGCCCACTTTGCAAAAAGGGGCTTCACATCATAGATTTTGGTAACGCCCTCAGCGAATTGCACGCTTAGGCGATAGTCGGACAGAGCCTCGACCGCTTTTACTTTATGGAACATAATGATCAACTCCTTATTCAAGGGGGTCAAGGTGCTTGAATTCCTGTGTTTCCCACATTTCAATGAGATCGGTTTTGTTGATAGACACCCATTCCCGAACCATTGCAAGGGCCTTTGGCGGCAGATATCCTTCCAGCACTTCGCCGGTCTGAATGACTATTTCGGCCATGTCGTCACAATACAGAGCGTGTATGTGAGGCGGATTATGCTCCGCCTGCTGAAAGTACATACGGATAACGATTCCGTAGAATCTTGATAATACAGGCATAGATGAAACCTCCTGTTCGTTTTCAGCTATATTATATCACGAAACCGTGATATGTCAACGGCCTTTTTCTATTGTATTTTATAGGACAGAGAGATACGTTCATTGACGAAATCAAAACGGAAGATTGATTATTGATTCTGCTGTCGGCGGCCTTTATAATGAAACCACACCGGAAAAGCTGACCGGGTATCATTTCGTTATCTATCGACTTGATGATCGTTCATGGGGAAGATATGAATCTGTCTTGCCCTTTCCATTCGAGGTACGATACATGAAATCATTCTTCAGGATAATCATATCTCTTGTGCTCTGCGCGGTGCTGACGGCTTGCGTCGCAGGATACTGCGTTACAAACGCCTTTGAAGCGACTGTGACGGAGGAGAAGGTACGCGCCGGGATGCAGAGCCGGGATCTTTCCGGAGGCTTCGCCGCGGCTGTCAGCGAGTTCGCCCAGCCGTATATTGAAGATCTTGAAGAGAAACCGGTAATAGGGATACTGTTCGTCGAAGGTCTCGAAGACACTCTTGACTCGTTTCTCGAGAGCGGAGAGTTCAGGGACTTCGCCAACGACACGGTCCGTGACTACGCGGAGGGATTCGTGAGATATCTCCGTACCGGAGAGGGGAGCTGGGAACCCGACAGGGAGGCGCTCCTGGATCTCGCCGGACCGCTGACGGAGGAACTGACTTCAGGGTCCGCCCTGGGCCTTTTCGGCATCACTAAAGGCGCGATCGAGGCCACCGTGCGGGCGGCCATAGAGGAGAATGTCCTTCCGTATCTCGAGGGATCCGTGCCTGACTACGGGGAACTGCTCGAGGCGCGGCACGCTTCCGGCAGGGCCGCAGCGCTGAGATACGCGTTCGAGCTCCGGGATTCCGGCATGTTTCTCTACGCCGGCGCAGCGTCAGCAGTGCTGCTGGTCATCGTAGCCGTCCTGCTTCCGAGGAAAGGCAGACGCGTGCTGTGTACCGGATGGCCCGGTATCGGGCTGCTTGCCGGCGGAGGGCTGGCGTGGTTCACCGGAAAGAGCGCAGAACGCCTCGTGGGCGGGGTCCAGGCGCAGACGGAAGGCCTGTTTGCGGACGTCGCGGAGATAGCCCGCGGCATAGCGGAGGGATATGCCGACAGAGTGACGGCAGAAGCAAGGCCGTTCCTCATAGCGGGCGGTATCCTGCTGGCGGTGTACATCCTGCTCTCAGCCGTCCTGCCCCAGAAGAAAAAGAACAGGATACGCCAGTTCTGACAGCTGAACACATAAAAAGAAGCCACCGTCGGAGCAGACTCCATAAGGAAGATGTCTTGAGGCAGTTGTTTACCGGCTAAAAAGAGCATGAAACAGGCGTGACCGCAACGGTCACGCCTGTTTTGTCGCTCCGTCCTAGATTTTGTGGTGCAAAATCCGATGCTCGTTTCCCCTGTGGACTTGTACCGTGCGTCAGAACCGGGTCATTCCATAGCAAGAATGCGGGCCTTTTCCTTCTTCGCTTCGGTCACGGACGAAGCTGTCTCTTCAGTCAGCCCCCATTCGTGTTCCAGAAGATCAATGATCCTGTCATAGGTCTTTGCGGCATTAGCATAGTCGCCCATGATCTCGTAGATATCCGAGATCCCCATGAGTGCATCCTGAAATCTGGGACGTTGGGGATCTGCGGCAAAGGCTCGTTCATAAAAGTCGATGGCTTTTTTGTAGTCAGCCTTGGCGGCATAGTACTGGGCGGTCTGAAAGAGCACGTCGGCGTTTTCCGGCTCCTGGGCCAGAAGCGACTCCATGATCCCGTCTGCTGTGGGCTCGTCAAAACGGGCAAGAGCGATATATGCTCGGTAGACATGCTTCATGACGGGGTGCGCTTTTTCAAGCTTACAATAGCGGTCAAGCCAGCGCTCCGCCTCGTCGGCCCGGCGGTCTGCGATCAGATTGTTCAGCAAGTACGTGTAAGGCAGCGCGGTATCGGGGTTCGCTTCCGCCAGTTTGCGGTAAAAGTTGACGGCTTTGGTATGGTTGGCGATATTCCAGTCCCAGATGGCGTGGTGTTCCGTTTCGTCCAGGATCCACTGGCAGCACTTTTCGCCCGGCGCGCGGGTGATTGCCTCCTTCGCATAACGGGACGCCTTCTGAGCTTCGGCATTCATGCGGTGCCAGTAGAAATAAGCGAGCAGCTCGGTTGCCCGTTTCTGATGCTTCGCGTCATTCAGTTCGGCCTGCAGAAAACTCTCAAACTCCCGGGAGACGTCAGCAGGTAACTCCTCCTCGGCGACCATCCGGTTCTCGATGCGGTTCAGACGCTGCTCCGTTGTCAAATCGAACAGGTCATCGATCGAGACGCCGAAAACCTCGGCCAGAAGAGGAAGCATGGTGATATCAGGCATTGCCACTGCGTTTTCCCATTTGGACACAGACTGTGCCCCGATCCTCAGTTTTTCTGCCAACTGCTCCTGCGTCAATCCCGCCTTAAAGCGAAGCTGTTTGATTTTCTTTCCAAGTTCCATCATGTATTCTCCTCAAAGAGTGCTGTTTTTTGATTGCAGCTTCATGATACAGCGGTGTTCTGCGGAAGGCAATAACGCAGAGTGCAAGTTCTCTCGCCTGTTGGTGGAGTTGAAAAGCCGGAGGGAGGCGCTTCCTTACGAAGCGCCTCCCTCAGCGGTGACTTCTTTTTATGTACGGGTTCGGGATCTACGCTTCTTCTGACTGTTTTTCGAACACAGGTCCGCGGAGGAGCCTCGTGAGGAAATACATCAGAGGCGCCGCCAGGATTATGATGCCGAACATGACGAGAAGCGGCTTCCAGGACAGCGGGGACAGGGTGAAGAACCAGGGCAGCAGTATGACGCAGAAGGCAAATATGCAGACCATAAGGATGAGCATGGCTTTGCGGAGGGAAGTAAAGGGCCAGCATACGATTATGAGCATCATGAAGCCCACGGCCGCCAGGATCATGGTGGACATGGTGCCGAGCTCCTCGTTCGAGAAGCCGAAGGCCTTGCAGAGCAGGACCGCCGCGACCACGGCCACGAAGTCCGTTATGCCCGCGGGAAGCGCCCTGAGGAGGACGTTCTTCATGAATCCGCCCCGGACGATATTGTAGTTTTGCTCGAGTGCCAGTATGAACGCCGGCATGCCGATAGTGGCCACGTTGACCAGCGACAGCTGGGACGGGGATACCGGGTAGGTCAGCGTGAATATGAGGGACGTTACCGCCAGCAGGAACGAGAACAGGTTCTTGACCAGATAGAGGGACGCCGAACGCTCGATATTGTTTATAACGCGCCTTCCCTCCATGACCACGGAGGGAAGGGCGGAGAAGTTGGACTTCATGAGGACCAGCTGGGCGACCTGGCTCGCGACGTCGCTGCCGGACGCCATGGCTATGCTGACGTCGGAATCCTTCATTGCCAGGATGTCGTTGACGCCGTCTCCCGTCATGGCGACGGTGTGGCCGGCCTCCTTCAGTGCCCTTATGAGCTTGCGCTTCTGGCCGGGAGTGACACGGCCGAACACAACGTAGTCGTTCACCGCGCGCTTTATCTTGCGCTCGTTTCCCAGAGTGGAGGCGTCCACGTACCTGTCCGCGTCCCGGATGCCGGCTTCGAGGGCGACCTGGGACACGGTGGTCGGGTTGTCTCCGGATATGACGATTATCTTCACGCCCTGTTTCTGGAAGAATCTGAAGGTGGCGGGTGCCTCCTCGCGGATCTTGTTAGCCAGAAGGATGAGGGAGACGGGCGTGACTTCTCCGTTTATGCCCTTCTGGGCGATGTCGCCGGAGTAAAGAGCCAGCAGCAGGACGCGGCAGCCGAGGGAGGAGTACTTTTCGATGACGTCGCGGTACTGTTCGTAGCGGTCGGTGAGTATCATCTCAGGGGCGCCGAGGAGATAGGTGGCGCCGCTGGAGAAGGTGATCCCTCCGTATTTTGTGGCGGAGGTGAACTGGAGCGTCTTCACGGCTCTGTTCATCACATCGCCGGCGAAGTGCCTTCGGAGCGCCGCCATGGTCTCGTTGTCTCCGGTCATGTTGCCGACGTAGTCGGACATTATCAGGCGGATGCCGTCCTCGCTGAACCTGTCCTCGCAGAGGGGGACGACGTCCTGGACGGTCATTTTGTTCTCCGTTATGGTGCCGGTCTTGTCGACGCAAAGGACGTCCACGCGGGCGAGAGTCTCGATGCAGCCCATCTCGTGGACGAGGGTCTTCTTCCTGGCCAGGCGCATTATGCCTATTACGAGGGCGACGCTGACGAGGAGGTAGAGACCTTCGGGTATCATGCCGATGACCGCCGCGACGGTCGACACCACGCCCTCTGCCACGGAACGGCCGAGGAAGCGAGTCTGCTGGATGTACATGAGCACGCCCAGCGGTATGATGATGACGCCGATGACCTGGAGCAGGCGGTTGAGAGCGGTCATCATGACGGACTGGCGCTTCTTGCCGGTCTTTTTTGCTTCAAGCGTCAGGCGGGAGGCAAAGGAGTCGGCGCCGACGCGGTCCAGGCACGCCCTGCATTCCCCGGCCACCACGAAACTGCCGGACATCAGGGTGTCGCCGGGGTTCTTCGTTATCTCGTCCGCCTCGCCCGTGACCAGCGCCTCGTTGGTCTGGCAGGTGCCGGAGACCACCACGGCGTCGGCGTATACCTGCTGACCCGCGGAGAATACCGCGATGTCGTCACGGACCGCCTTGTCAGTGGGCACGATCACTTCGCGCCCCTCGCGTATAAGGGTGGCTTTCGGCGCGTTCACTAGGGACAGTTTGTCGACGACGCGCTTAGAGCGGAGCTCCTGGATTATGCCGATGAGGGTGTTGATGATTATGACCGGCATGAAGACCAGGTTGTTGTAGGACTTCACCGCCAGTATGCATGCGGCGAGAACGCAGAAGATCAGGTTGAAGTATGTGAATACGTTCTCCTCGACGATCTGCCACACCGTCTTCGTAGCGGATTCCATCGCCGTGTTGCCGTAGCCGTTCTGCAGACGGTCCGCCGCCTCCGCGTCGCTCAGGCCGGTGTCTGCCGGCGGGACGGTGCGGGGGATGACTTTATCAAATTGTAGACCGTCTCGGTCAGCTTTCCTGAACAAACGGGATCCCTCCGGACAATGCTCTTCGAACGGCGGCGCGCATGCCGCCTGTCTTAATTAATTAATATATCACAATGAGAATCGGATAGTATGGACAAATAATTAATTTTCGTTATGCAGATATATTCTATCCATCTGAGAGTTTTATATTTATACCTGAATGTATATATGATATAATAATAAGTTAGAGATACTATGGACAGGAGGCGGGACCGTGCTCAGAAAGAACGATATCGTGACCGGAGCGGTGATCGAGGGATATACCTCGGCCGGCATGGGCGTGGCCCGCGTCGACGGACAGGCGGTGTTCGTTCAGGGGGCGCTCCGGGGGGAGCGCTGCGACATAAAGATACTGAAGGCCGGGAAGACGGCGGTCTACGCGAAAATCGAGGCCTTAGCCGAGCGGTCTGAACACAGGACGGAGCCCGTATGTCCCGTATACCGCACCTGCGGCGGATGCTCGCTCATGCACATGGACTATGAAGAGGAGCTCCGGTTCAAGCGGGAGAGGGTCGAGAGCGCTTTCAGGCGCATAGGAGGCCTTGATCTTTCGCTGGACAGGGTCACCGGCGCGGAGGACTGCCTCGGATACAGAAACAAGACGATCTACAATGTGAGCTCGGCTGACGGCCGGGCGGTGACCGGGTTCTACCGCCCGCGCAGCCACGACGTCGTTCCGGTGGAACGCTGCGTTATACAGGCCGGCTATTCAGACCGCGCCGCCGCGGCCGTGCGGCGCTGGATGGACGAAAACGGAGTTCCGGCATACGACGAGCACACAGGAAAAGGCTCGGTGCGGCGCGTTTTCTGCAGATACGGCTTCAGGACCGGCGAAGGTCAGGTAACGGTCGTGTCCGCATCTGAGAAACTCAAAAACACAGACGGACTGGTAGCGGGGATACGCGGCGCGTGTCCCGAGACCGTGAGCATAGTGCTGAACGTCAATAAAACGACGGGAAACACCGTCCTGGCAGGCGATTTCAGCGTGCTGTGGGGGAAGGAGCAGATCACGGACGAACTGTGCGGACTGAAGTTCGCGCTGTCGCCGAGATCGTTCTACCAGATAAACCGCGACCAGGCCGAACGGCTGTACGACAAGGCAGTGGAGTACGCGGGGCTCAGCGGAAAGGAGACGGTCCTGGATCTGTACTGCGGAACGGGAACAATAACGCTTTGTATGGCGAGGGCTGCCGGACACGTGATCGGTGCCGAGATCGTGGAAGCGGCGGTATCCGACGCAAAACGGAACGCCGCGGAAAACTGTGTCTACAATGCGGAATTCATATGTGCAGACGCGTCACAGGCGGCGGAGTCGCTGAGAAAGCAGGGACTCCGGCCCGACGTCGTGGTGGTCGATCCGCCCAGGAAAGGCCTTGACAGTTCCGTGATCCGGACGGTCGCCGAAATGACGCCCGACCGGATCGTATACGGATCCTGCGACCCGGCTACGCTGTCACGCGACCTTGCACTGTTTGCAGAACTTGATTACACAGCCCGGCGAGCAGAAGCTTTCGATCTGTTTCCCCGCACAAGCCATGTTGAGACGGTAGTCTTGATGTCACGGGAGAAAGGCTGACCGCCGAAAAAGTGCCGTATTTACGGGCTTTAGGGGCATCAGGCCGTCAGAGGCAATGAGCGAAATTGGCCGCAAAAATCTCTCCGTGGGAACATATCA
>JAFZSD010000069.1 GCA_017619535.1 Oscillospiraceae bacterium
ACAGACGAGTCGATCAAGATCGACGATTTGTACATCGATGTAGGGATGACCCAGGAAGAGGCCGAGAAGAAGATCCCCTGGGGACTCCCGGAGTGTACGCCCGTTCGCCCCGCCGCTTCGGGGAGAACCTTATCTGCAGCAAGACTCTCGACGACAGGTCTTGTTTCGCCTGCCTCGTACGGGCGGCGGAACTCCTGAAGGACGAGGAGCTTAACGCGGACGTGTACTACATGGGAAGCACACAGGAAGAGGTGGGGTCCCGCGGAGCGAAGACTGGAGCCTTCGCCGCAGACCCGGACTACGCGGTCATAGTGGACGTGGGTTTTGCGTCGACGCCGGACTGCAGCACCTGGGAGACGAAGAAGCTGGGCTCCGGCTGCGTCATAGGCAGGGGCCCCAACATGAACAGACAGTTCACCGACCGCATCATAAGAGCGGCGGAGGAGAAGGGGATACCCTATCAGATCGGCGTCGAGCCGGGCGGACACAGCGGGACCAATGCCGAGGTGATACAGGTGGTCCGCGAGGGCGTGGCGACTGCGCTGTTCAGCCTGCCGCTCCGCTACATGCACACTCCCGTGGAGGTAGTATCCCTGACGGACGCCGAGAACACGGCGAAACTGCTCGCCGCGGCTGCGGCAGTCATCCCGGAAGGAGGCCGTTACGATGCTTGAGACGCTGAAAACGCTATGCTCGCTGGACGGCGTTACCGGAAACGAAGAGCCCGTCAGAAAGTATATCCAGGAGCGCGTCGCTCCCTTCGCAGACGAGATCTCGACCGATCCGATGGGCAATCTGATCGTATTCAAAAAAGGGAAAAAGACGCCTTCGAAACACGTCATGCTCGCCGCGCACATGGACGAGGTGGGCGTTATCGTTACGGATATCACGGACGACGGATATCTGCGATTTGCTTGCGCCGGAGGGATCGACAGACGGGTCCTGCCCGGCAAGGAGGTCTATGTGGGCCCGCAGCGGGTCTACGGAGTCATCGGCAGCAAACCGATACACCTTCTGAAGGACGACGAGAGAAAACGCGTGCCGAAAGTGGACGAGATGTACATCGACATCGGCGCGAAGGATAAAGAGACTGCCGAAAAGCTGGTGTCGCCCGGCGATACCGGTGCGTTCGACCCGGAAACGATCCTCTTCGGAGACGGATTCCTCAAGGCCAAGGCCATCGACGACCGGGTCGGCTGTGCGGCCATGATAAAGCTCATCGAGGGCGAACTGCCCTTCGACTGCTGGTTCGTATTCACGGTGCAGGAAGAGGTGGGCTGCCGCGGCGTTCTCGGCGCGGCGTTCAGGCTCGAGCCGGAGATAGCGATCATACTTGAGGGCACGACTGCCGCGGACCTGCCGTCCGTCAAGGGCGCGAAGAAGATATGCTCTCCCGGTAAGGGAGTCGTCATCCCGTTCATGGACCGCGGGACCATCTACGACCGCGAGTTCTACAGATTCGCTGCGGAAACGGCGGACAAGCACGGCATCAAATGGCAGACCAAGTCGTACATAGCCGGCGGCACGGACGCCTCCGCCGTACAGCGTTCCCGTTCCGGCGCCAAGGTCATAGGCCTCGCCGCCGCCATGAGGAACATCCATTCGCCGTCGTGTGTCGCCGCTGTGTCGGATATAGAAGATCTGCCGCGGCTCGCAGGACTGCTTCTCGAGGAGCTCGGAGGTACGCTCTGATGGAACGGCTCACCATCTCACCGGAGATACGCGCCCTGGCAGATAGAGCTTCGGCGGATATAGCGGGCCGTCTCGCGGAGATAGACGCGGTCGCCGAGGCAAATACAGAGAAGGTGCTCTGCGCCTTCAGGAGCCACAGGGTATCCGATTCGCTCTTTGCCGGCACCACGGGCTACGGCTACGACGACGGCGGGCGTGATACGCTGGATCGGATATACGCCGATGTCTTCCGCACCGAAGCGGCCCTGGTGCGCCTGGATTTCGCCAACGGCACCCACGCGATAACCAACGCGCTGTTCTCTGCGCTGAAGCCAGGAGATACGCTGATGTACGCCACGGGCGAACCCTACGACACCATACACAGCGCCATCGGCATAGAGGACTGCCGCCCCGGCTCCCTGAGATATTACGGGATCGGCTATAAGCATACGGAGCTCACTCAGGATGGAAAGCAGGACATCCCCGCTATAAAGGCAGCGGCAGCGGACAGGAACGTGTCCGCGGTGGCGGTGCAGCGCTCGCGCGGATACACGGACAGGGCCGCGTTCACAGTGGACGAGATAGGCACCATATGCGCCGCTGTCCGGGAGGTAAACCCAAAAGCGGCGATAATAGTGGACAACTGCTACGGTGAATTCACGGAGCTGAAAGAACCCACCGAAGTCGGCGCGGATCTTATCGCCGGTTCGCTTATCAAAAACCCCGGCGGAGGCCTGGCACCCCGGGGAGGATACATAGCGGGACGGGCGGATCTTGTGGAGGCCGCCGCGTTCAGACTCACGGTGCCGGGCATAGGCGGCGAGGTGGGAGCCACGCTGGGAAACAACAGGATGCTGTATCAGGGACTGTTTATTGCTCCCCACACGACGGCCCAGGCTCTTAAAACGGCCGTGTTCTGCGCAAGGCTCATGGAGCTCAAGGGATACGACACGTTCCCGGCATGGGATGCGCCCAGGTCGGATATAATACAGACGGTGCGCCTGGGGAGCGCGGAGCGGCTGTCGCTGTTCTGCCGCGGCATTCAGTCCGGAGCGCCGGTGGATTCATTCGTCACGCCGGAGCCCTGGGATATGCCCGGATACAACTGCCCGGTGATCATGGCGGCGGGAGCGTTCATCCAGGGCGCTTCGATAGAACTCTCGGCCGACGGCCCGATGAGGGAACCGTACTGCGCCTATCTTCAGGGCGGGCTCACCTATGAATCGGGTAAGCTCGGAGTGATGCTGGCTGCGGACATGCTGTCCGGCAGCTGAATACAACGGCCCTGTGTGCTTTTAAGGAGATATACGATGGATGCCAGAGAAGAGATTGCCGGTTTAAGGCGCCAGATAACCGAGCACAACAGAAACTATTACGATCTGGATGCTCCGACGATAAGCGATTTCGAGTACGACGCGCTCATGCGGAGGCTCAGGGAGCTGGAGGAGCAGAATCCGGAACTCAGGACGCCTGATTCCCCTACACAGAGAGTAGGGGGGAGCGCTCTGGCCGCATTCGCCCCAGTGCAGCACGAGGTGCCGCTGGAGAGCCTCAACGACGTTTTCTCATATGATGAAGTGTCAGATTTCATCGAACGCGTCTCGGCTGCGGCGGAAGGCGCGGAATATGTCGTGGAGCCGAAGATAGACGGCCTCTCCGTCGCACTGCGCTACGAGAACGGAGTATTCACCCAAGGCGCGACCCGGGGAAACGGTGTGACCGGCGAGGACGTGACCGCGAATCTCATGACTGTGGCTTCCATTCCTAAAAGGATAGAAGGTGCGCCCGAGCATCTCGTCGTCCGCGGTGAGGTATATATGCCCCGTTCCGTATTCGAGGACATAAACGAACAGAGAGACATAAACGGAGAGACGCCTCTGGCGAATCCGAGGAACGCGGCGGCCGGATCGCTGCGTCAGCAGGATCCAAGAGTCGCGGCAGAGAGACGGCTCGCCATACTCGTTTTCAATATCCAGGCCGTTGCCGGGAAGACCTTCTCGTCCCACGAGGAGACGCTCGATTATCTCAGTTCGCTCGGGTTCCCCGTGGTCGGGCATCAGAAATGTGCTGACGCAGATTCCTGCGCCGAACGGATAGCCTGGCTTGGGGATAACAGGGACACCTTCGACTACGACATAGACGGCGCTGTGGTAAAGGTCAACTCGCTTGCCCAGAGGCAGATGCTGGGGAGCACTTCGAAAGCACCGCGCTGGGCGGTGGCATATAAGTATCCTCCAGAAAAGAAGGAAACACGAGTTACGGATATAATCGTCCAGGTCGGACGCACCGGAGTACTTACGCCGAAGGCCGTCGTTGAGCCCGTGCGCCTGGCAGGCACCACCGTCACGAACGCGACTCTGCACAATCAGGACTTCATATCCGAGAAGGACATCCGGATCGGAGATACGGTGCTCATCCAGAAGGCGGGAGAGATAATCCCGGAAGTCCTCGAAGTCATATACGCAAAACGTCCGGAAGGTACGGAGCCCTTCATCATCCCGGACGTCTGTCCGGTCTGCGGCGCTCCGGTCACCAGGGACGAAGGGGGAGCGGCGCTGCGGTGCCGCGGTGCAGAATGCCCGGCTCAGCTTCTGCGCAATATCGTCCACTTCGCATCCCGCGGGGCGATGGATATAGACGGCCTAGGAATATCCGTATCAAAGGCGCTCCTGGATGCGGGACTCATCCGGTCCGCCGGCGACCTGTATTATCTCGACGCGCAGTCCGTTGCCGCACTTGAAAGGATGGGCACCAAGTCTGCCGAGAATCTTGTAACGGCGATAGAAGCGTCAAAAACCAGGGGCCTTGCCCGCCTGCTTTACGCTCTGGGCATACTTCAGGTAGGTCAGAGCGCCGGCAAATCGCTGGCTCTTCACTTCGGTACCATGGAGGCGATCGAGAAAGCCTCCGAGGAGGAACTGACGGAGGTGGACGACATCGGAGCAGTGACGGCGAAGAACATCAAGGACTGGTTTGCTTCGCCGCAGTCGCAGCATCTTCTCGGCCTTCTGCGGGATGCCGGCGTCAGCATGGCGAGCACGGAGGAAAAGACGGGCACGCTGTTCGAGGGCATGACCTTCGTCCTGACGGGAACTCTGTCGGCTTATACGCGGGACGAAGCTTCCGAGATCATACGCAGCCTGGGCGGGAAGACGTCGTCTTCAGTATCCAAAAAGACCACCGTGGTGCTTGCCGGAGAGAACGCAGGGTCCAAGCTCACCAAGGCGGAGAGACTGGGCATACGCATCATCACCGAAGAGGAGTTTTCCGGGATGATCGGAAGGTAGCGCTTGCGTTCGCGCCTGACAGGTGTTATTATTGCTCTGCCGCGTCCGCATCGCGTCTGCGGCGGAGCATAAAACCAGATGCGGGTATGGTGGAATTGGCAGACACGCTGGATTTAGGTTCCAGTGGGCGACCGTGCAGGTTCAAATCCTGTTACCCGCACCATAGCAAAATGATCCGAACCCGTTTCCGGAAGGAGACGGATCCGGATCTTTTTTTGGATCATATATGCGTCGGCACCATGAACGGGATCCGGGTTTGTGCTTATGTATCAAATAATGTCCGGATCTTGTTTTCCCGCGGCATTTGTTTGTACGCGCGGCTCAAAGATGATATCATTATGACCTCAGAAGAAACGAAAGGAGATGTCAGCCGATGGATGTCACACAGAGGATAATCGACTGCGCAAAGGAGACAGCAGCAGGTCTTTTCGTCGAGGATTTCGTCATCGGCGTCGGCTACACCGGCGTAAAGCTCTCTGACGGCAGCGGAGGCGTGAGCTACACTTTCCGCAACGATCTCGGCCCGACCTGCGGCGTGCTTTTCGGCGCGGGCAAATATGCCGCCGTACCGGCGGAGAAGGCGCTCGGATGGGCGATGAGCAGCAGTCTCGCGCAGGCGTCGATCGGCATCGCGACGGCAAACGCACTGCTTAACCGCGGTTACGAACGCGGTCCGAACATAGCCGACGCCGTCGAGTGCGGCCCGGAGGACGTAGTGGGAATGATCGGCTGGTTCTGCCCGCTGGTGAACAGATACAAGGACGCGAAAAAGCTCTACGTCTTCGAGCGCGGGTCGAGGAAAAGCCCGACGGATACCGTCGAGATAAGACCGGAGGAGGATGAGGAGATCCTTCTTCCGGAGTGCAATAAGGTCATCCTGACCGGCACCTGCTTTATAAACAAGACGGCGGACAGGCTGCTGGCAGCCTGCCGGAACGCGCAGGAGATAATCATCGTCGGCGCCAGCACGCCCATGTGCCCGCAGGTCCTGAGGGAATACGGCGTCACGGCGCTCGCCGGAACGCGCATCTCGGATCCTGACCTCGCGCTGAAGATAGTCGCGCAGGGCGGCGGAGGTGTGGACCTCTCGCCGGCGTCTGTCAAACTCTTCGAGAGGATATAGTCTTCGGACGCATCCGATGATACAGCAAAAGCGCTGTCTCTGAACAGTCGGGAAGACTGGAGAGACAGCGCTTTTATAGAGGTTATAGTGGCTTGATTAGTTACTGGTTTACTGCATCACGAAACCGCCGTTGGGGGAGACCACCTGACCGGTGACATAGTTGGCGTTGAGCAGATACTCCATAGCGTCGGCTATATCCTCAACGCCGCCGATGTATCCCTCGGGGATGGTGGCGGCCAGAGCGTTGAGCTCGTCCTGGTTCACGCCGCGGAGCATGTCGGTCATAATCATGCCCGGGGCGATGCAGTTGACGCGGATGCCTTTTCCGGCGTATTCGAGGGCGAGAGCGCGGGACATGCCGATGACGCCTGCCTTGGAAGCGCAGTAGTCAGCCTGGTTTATGACGCCGGTGAGGCCGCCGACGGAGGATATGTTGACGATATTGCACTGATCTTCCTTGCTGCTGTGATTGACCATGTACGGCAGAACGAGATGGGTCATGTGCATGAAGCTCAGCAGATTGGTCGCGATGACGCGCTGATACTGATCGGGGGTGATGTCGATCCAGTTGCAGTTGTTGGTGATGCCGGCGTTGTTTACGAGAACGCTGACCTTGTCGCCGAAACGGTCTATCGTGGCCTGAACGAGTTTTTCGCACTCTTCGAACATGCTGACGTCGGCCCGGACGATGAGAGTCTCAACGCCGTATTTCTCTTCTATCTCGGCTGCCACTTCTTCGGTGAGCTTCTGGGAAGAGGCGCTGTGGAAAGCGAGAACTACGTTGTAGCCCATCTCTCCGAGCTTCTTCGCCATGGCCGCGCCGAGTCCGCGGGAACCGCCTGTGATTATCGCTGTATGTGCCATTGTTATACTCTCCCTGACTTTTATTCTTTGACGGCTTACTTCAGCATCATGCCGGAGATGACCATCTGCTGGACCTGGGTGCTGCCCTCGTAGATGCTGCAGACGCGGACGTCGCGGTAGAGGCGCTCGATCTCATACTCGCGGGAATAGCCGTATCCGCCGTGGAGCTGGAGGGACTTGTTCACGATGTCGATGGCGGCCTCAGCTGCGAAATACTTCGCCATGCAGGCTGCCATGGTGACGTCCTCGCCGTTGTCCATGAGCCATGCCGCGTTGTAGACGAGCCCGCGGGCTGCGTTGAGTTTGGTCTCCATCTCTGCCATCATGAAGGCGAGAGCCTGGTTCTTGCAGAGGGGCTTGCCGAACTGGACACGGTTCTTCGTATGGTTTACGGCGAGTTCGATGGCCTCAGCAGCGATGCCGAGGCTCATGGCTGCGACGCCGATACGGCCGACGGAAAGGGTCTTCATCGCGTTGATGAAGCCCATGTCCTTCTCGCCGATCATGCAGTCCTTGGAGACGCGCACGTCTTCGAGCAGGATGTCGCTTACCGGAACGCCGCGCTGGCCCATCTTTTCCTCGTTCTTGCCGCAAGAAACGCCCGGAGTGTCCATGTCCACCATGAAGGCGCTGATGCCCTTGACGCCCTTATCGGGGGAGGTCTTGGCGTAGATGACGGAGTACTTGCTGTCCGGGGCGAAGGTTATGAACGCCTTGCGGCCGTTCAGGATGTAGTCGTCGCCGTCCTCGACGGCCTTGGTGGCGATGCTGGCGGCGTCGGAACCGGCGTTGGGCTCGGTCAGTCCGAAAGCTACGCGGTAGGAACCGTCGCATACGCCGGGAAGATACTTCTGTTTCTGCTCCTCGGTGCCGGAGAGGATGATGGGAGCGGTGGAGAGGGAGTTTGCGGAGGTGATGTAGAGCGTGGAGGTGACGGACTTCTTCGCGATCTCTTCCATAACGCAGACGTAGGAGCGCATATCAAGTCCGAGTCCGCCGTACTCTTCGGGGATCTTCAGCCCGAGGAAACCGAGGTCTGCCATCTGCTGGGCCACTTCGGCGGGATACTTTTCGGTCTTGTCGATCTCAGCGGCGATAGGTGCCAGTGTCTTGTTTGCAAAGTCGCGGGCCATCTCGCGGATGGACTCATGGTCTTCGTTGAAATACGGATTCTTGCTCATTAGGTAGTTCCTCCTCATATTCTTTTAATGCCCTGTAAAGAGACCGCCGAATAGATGAACAGCACGGCGGCCGTTCAGTACGTATCAGTATATTTGGATTTTAATATTATATTGTATTGAATACTTGTAAATTCATAAGATAAGTTGTAATTTTGTATTATTTTCTTCTGAATTGCTATCTAAAGGCCAGGCCGGGAGCTGCAGTACGGAACAGCGGCGGCTCTTGTGTATACGGATAAAAAACTGGAAAATGCGACCAGTATATGTTACAATATCTAAATACCAATCAGGACGATCGGATGCGGGCAGTGGACCTTGCAAAAACGGAAGAGGGAAAAGAGATATGGAAAAGGACAAACGGAATCTTGTGCTAGTAGTCATAGAGGGACTCTTTGCGAACCTGCTCTTCGGCTCGCTGTTCGTATGGACGATGCTGCGCAATCCTTTACTGGACCTGTTCCCGACGTGGAACGAGGGCATGCTCTCGGTCATTTTTGGTATACACAACCTGTTCATCTGTGTCGGCATAATGCTGGGCGGGCTCCTGTGCAGGAAGCTCCCGACCCGTAAAGTATTCTGCATCTTCATCGCCCTTGCGGTCATCGGTCTCGCAGGATTCGCTCTCCTGCCGGTGGAAAAGCCGACTCTCGCATACTGGATGGCGTTTACCCTTTTTTGCATATTCGCGGCATTCGGCGTGGGCATCGGCATAAACGTCACGCAGTCGACCACGATACCGTGGTTCCCGAAGAACAGCGGCGCCATATCCGGAGCGCTCTACATGGCTCTCGGCGTGTCTTCAGTCATCATGGCGGCCATCGCCCAGAAGATCATGCCGCTTATCGGGGTCAAGTACATACTCCCCGTGTTCGCGGGGATCGTCCTTATAGTCGGCGCCCTCATACTGTGCGACAGAAAGAGCATAACCGCCCCCGAGAAGGAGGCGGCTACCGGGAAGGAACTGGAAGGCATACCTCCGCGGGAGATGCTTAGTTCCGCTGCCTTCTGGGTCCTGGTGCTTTGGAACATCTGCCTGCGTACCTGCGGCCTGACGCTGCTTGATCACGCCGCCAGCATGGCCTCCGCCTTCGGGGGACTGGCCCTTACGGCGATGCTGATAGCTCCGGCCAACGGCCTCGGAAGCCTCTCCGTCGGCGTCGCCATGGACAGGCTCGGGACGCGGAAGATCATGTTCTGGGACGCGATACTCATGATAATCGCGGCTGCGTTCCTCTGCACAGGCGTGCAGAGCGGAAAGTATATCCTGATATTCATCGGACTCGTTATAGGCGGATTCTCCTACGGAGGTTCCAGCAGCTCCTATGCCGCATCCGTCAAGAACCGTTTCGGAGCTAAGTTCTACACACAGAATTTCGCCTTTTCGAACCTCGCCGTCGGCGTCGCGGCACTCCTGGAGTCGACCTCCGGATCCATCCTAGATGCGACAGGGGGATACCTGATGGTGATCGTCATGGTCCTGAGCCTTGCGGCGATAGCGTTCGTGCTCTCGCTCTTTACGAAAAAGGCGAAGCTGTGATCAGAAAACTGTGCGGGCCTGCAATTAAAAAGACTGAGGGACCGGGTACGCCGAAAGGCGTTTCCGGTCCCTGCTGTATTTTGAGATCATACCGGCACGAAGCCGAATGCCGGTGTCGGATGCGCAGAAGGAGAGTGCGCGATAAGTTGACATAATATAATTTCTGTAAATCTAATGTGACGCGGGGTCATTCATGAAGCTGGCGCTCTTTCATGAGAGCCTCTTTCTTTCCGTGGATACGGCCGAGAGCGTACATCAGCACCGTTGCGCAGATAAGATTGAGCCATCCCAACCTGTGCCCTGCGGTATTGAACAGCCCTACGATTAGATTCATTCCGCCGACGATCATCAGGAATTTACCGATCCTGTCCATATAGCTTATCTTGGAATCTATATCCGAGAACAGGTCGAAGGGACCTTTTTCCGTCTTTTTTCTGAAATAGATCCAGAGCGCCATGCGGTCGATGAATTCGGCACCTGTGCTCTCGACGAAATCCACGTACGCCTGGTCATATTTCCGCATCTCGAGACGGACGGTATATTCGCCCGGTTCGCAGCGTACGAAATGATATACGGCGAAGCCTACGCTGTCGAGGACCCAGCCGTTCATGGCCATCTCGTTGAGCCATTCCTCTTCCTTCTCGAATTCCCATACCCAGAACCATTTGCGTATCGTAACTTTCTCTGCCATCTTATTTCCCCTCCAGAATCCTGTCACCGTTTTTTACCAGTTCCCTCAGGCGCTCGACTTCGCTCCTGAGCACAGCCAGGCCGCGTTCGGTCAGCCTGTATTCCTTCTTCCGGCTGCCGTCAGCCGGCAGCTGGATTATCCATCCTTTGTCGCACATATTGTTGAGCGCACCGTACAGCGTTCCGGCGGCGAGACGGATGCGGCCCCCGGAGAGCTCTTCCGTCTGCTGCATGATGCCGTAGCCGTGGCAGGGGCTGTACAGCGAGAGCAGGATGTAGAATGTCGATTCGGTGAGCGCGATATCGTTGTTCAAGATCCCATACCTCCTCTAACGGGTCACGTTATAACGGGTGGCGATATATCGTGATTATGTTATATCGCATGACGATATATTTGTCAAGAGTTTTTTTGAACTTTTTTCGGGAGGAAAAGAGAAAGACACGCCAGTAAATAGAAACGGCACGGCTCAAGGCCGTGCCGGACATATGTATTGTGCAGGAAACAGGCGGTCGCGTATCAAAAAAGATGCAGCTTGCTCTTGAGCACCATCCTGGATTTTCTGTAGTACCAGCGGATCTTTGCGAGTTTCTGCGCCTTCCTGTACTGGACGTCGATCTCCCCGCGGTGCGCCGCGGGGTCGTTCTCCCACCGTTCCATCTTCCGCCGGGTGTTCGGAAACTGAAGACAGTAGATCATGGCGTACCACATGCAGCTGTCCGGGTCTTTCTCCTGTTCCCAGTAGGCGTTGAACTGTTCCTCCATCGGTGCGTACATGATCGCGTCCATGGCCTCCCGGGAGACCAGCCCCTGGTCGATGGCCATCTGGACTATATCCGTGCCCGGCAGAAAATTGAGCCCGTGGAGCTGAAGCTCGAAGGGGCCGTGCATCCTTTTGACCAGATCGTACGTCTCCTTTAGGGTGTCCACTGTCTCGAAGGGGTGGCGGAGCATGAAGTCGTAGCTCCTCCAGAACACGCCGCTGTCCCGGACTATCTTCGTCGCTTCTACGATGTCGTCATTGGATTCATATCTGTGGAAGATATCCTTCCGTATATGAGGAGATCCTGACTGGATGCCCATTATCACTTCCGTCAGACCGACCTTTTTGAGTTTCCTCAGCACCTCGGGGTCGACCATCTTCGGGTGCGACCATATGGTGAAGGGAAGGCCTATATATCTTTTGTACTGGACCACAAACTCGTCCACCCAGCCGGGCAGGTTGGGGAAGATCTCGTCGTAGAAATGGACGAAGATGAGTTTTTTGCAGACCTTCTTCGCGATCTTCAGCTCTTCTATGACGCTGGAGACCGACCTGGTCCGCACGTACTTCGTTCCCTTCGGGAAAAGCCGGTGCAGGTTTATGCAGCAGCAGTATGAGCAGGTGTAGGGGCAGCCCCTGGAGGCTATGACCTCGTAGCTGAGCGTCCCCAGCTGAGGATCTCCCTCAGTCAGCCTGTCATGCTCTATGAAGTAGGCCTCGGCGCACTCGACTGCGGGTGTGGAGTAGTTGTCTATATCGCTCTCCAGACCGCCTATCTCGTTTATCTTCGCCCCGCCTTCCTCCAGATAGCAGAGGGAGGGGATGCCGCGAAAGTCCCCGCCTGTGCGGAGGGCGTCCGCAAGAGCGCATATGGCGTGTTCGCCGTCGGTACGGATGACGAAGTCAAGGCCCTCACGGCGGAGGAAGCGCTCGGGGAACATGGACGCGAAGGCGCCTCCGTGGACGATCGGAAGGCCGAGCTCCTTTACAACTGAATCTATGACGAGTTCGACGGTATCCAGATACATTGAGCTCATGACGGAAAGCCCAACCATTAAAGGTTGGGCTGATCTGATCCTATCCACAAGCAGACCGAGTTCTGCCCGGGTCGTTTTTGAGGGGTGGATGCTGTTGAACGTCTTGTAAAACACTGTAACGACCCGGTAGCCGGCTTTCTTCAGAGCCGTTTCGAGATATCTGACGCCGAGCGCCTTAGTGTTGTAGAACGCGACGAGAACAACAGTCGGATCCCTTGATTCCATCTGGTGTCCTTTCCTGCATCTCCGGCCGGAAGGCCGTAAGAACCGTGATCTCCGGGATCAGTAGTTTTCCGCAGATATCGTGAAGTAGTATACAGGCTGGCCGCCGCACACGATCGTGAATTCGACGGATGGCATGCGCTTTCTGATGCGCTCCTGAACTTCGAGAGCCGTGGCTTCGTCCGTGTCGCATCCGTAGTATATGGTGATTATGTCGGGCTTTTTCTCCGCGAACGCCTTCGCCACGGAGTCCACCGCCTTGTTGAGCCTGGAGGTGTTGGCGAGGAGCGATCCGTTCAGGAGAGCGAGGTATTCGCCGGCCTTTATCTTATGACCGTCGAAGTCGGACTCCCTGGCGGCGTAGGTGATCTGAGCGGTGCTCACGCGGGAGGCGGCCTCCGTCAGAGCCTCCGTATTCTCTTCGACCCCTGATTCTGCGTCGAAAGCCAGTACGGCGGATACGCCCTGGGGGACCGTGGCGGTCGGGATGACCACTATGTTCTTGTCTGCCAGGCCTTCGCACTGCTGCGCGGCCATGACTATGTTCTTGTTGTTGGGGAGGATGAAGACGGTCTCGGCGTTCACAGTCTCGACCTGCTTCAGTATATCTTCCGTGGAGGGGTTCATGGTCTGCCCGCCGGAAACTATGGCGTCGACGCCGATCTCCCGGAAGAGGTCTGCAAAGCCTTCGCCGGCGCAGACGGATACTATGCCGTATCTCTTCGGAGGCTCGTCGCTCTTCGGAGGCTCGGGATCCCCTGCCTCTTCCGCGGCTGCGGCCGCCTGCTCGGCGCTTATGAGCTTCTGGGTGTGCTGCTGCCTCATGTTCTCGATCTTGACAGTCAGAAGCTGGCCGTAGGTCAGAGCTTCCGTGAGCACCACGCCCGGTTCGTTCGTATGTATGTGGGTCTTTATGATCTCGTCGTCGTATACGAGGACTATGCTGTCGCCCCTTGCGCCCAGGAATTCCCTGAGCAGCTCGGGATCCTTGTCCTCGTCCCGTTCCGCGATGAACTCGGTGCAGTAGGTGAAGGTGATGTCCTCGGTGGCAAATTCAGTAAAGTCCGCCTTTGCAGGATCGTTGCGGATGTCCTGTACTTCCGCGGGAAGAACAGGGGAGCCGTTGTAGGCGGAGAGCATGGCTTCGAGTATGTACATGAAGCCCTTGCCGCCCGCGTCCACGACGCCGGCCTTTTCGAGGACGGGGTTCATGGCGGTGGTCTCGGCTACGGTCTTCCAGCCGGCCTCTATGGCGGAGTTGACCGTGCCGTTTATGTCGCAGCCGTTCAGCGCGGCCTCCACGGCAGCCGCCGCGGCGAGACGCGACACGGTGAGTATCGTGCCCTCGGTGGGCTTCATGACGGCTTTATATGCGGTATCCACGCCGGAAACGAGAGCCTGGGCAAAGTCGTTGGCATCGGCAGAGGTCATGTCCTTAAGATGTTTCGCTATGCCTCTGAAAAGCAGGGAGAGTATGACGCCGGAGTTGCCGCGGGCGCCTCTTAGAAGAGCGTTGGCGTTCGCCTCGGCGGTGCGGCCGAGAGATTCCGGTGTCAGTTTGGAGAGCGCGGCGGCGCCGGCTCCCATGGTAAGGCTCATGTTCGTGCCGGTATCTCCGTCGGGGACGGGGAACACGTTGAGCTCGTTTATTTCGTTTTTATGATTCTCAATAGCGGCGGCTGCGCTCTGTACCATAGCGACGAAGGCCGCGGCTGTGATCCTTTCAGACAAAGTCGTTTCCTCCAGTTCAGCTTATGATCGACTCGACGAACACGTCGACTGTGCGGACCTTGATTCCGGTCGCGCCTTCTATCTTATAGCGCACTTCCTCGATGATGCTGTTGCATACGACGGGGATGTTGACGTTCTTATCCACGGCTATATGTAGCTGTATAGTGACCTCTCCGTCCGGGTGGTAGACGATCTTTACGCCCTTGCCCATGGCCTCCCGCTTGAGAAGATGGACGAGACCGTCGGTCACGGAACGCACGACCATGCCCTTGACGCCGAAACAGCTCGTCGCGGCTTCGCCTGTCAGCGCGGTGAAGACGTCGTTGCTGATCTGGATATAACCGTTGTCATCCTGTAGTTTAACCATGCAGACTGCTCCATTCCATAAACGGACATCTCTGTCCGGCAGATCGCTGTATTTCTGCTAGTTTTTTCATTATACTATGCCGGAGGGCAAACTACAAGTGTTAATTGTCCTCCGGAGAACCGGCCGCGGAGATATGAAAACGCACCGGAGACCGCAGTCCCGGTGCGTTCGTGCCTTTATATTGCTCACTCGAGCGCGTCTGCAAGGCCGTCCAGCCAGTTCCCGTCGTAGAGCTCGATGAACCCCTCGTCGCAGGCGCCCGCCAGCTTCGGGTTTATAGGGAGCCGTGCGGTGTTGGGGATGGAGTACTTTTTCGCAGCCTCCTCCAGCCTGCTCTCGCCGAATATGCTGTGTCTTGCGCCGCAGTCGGGGCATTCGTAGTAGGACATGTTCTCCACGAGGCCGACGATGGGGATGTTCATCTGCGTGGCCATCTTGACAGCCTTCTCGACTATCATGGATACCAGATCCTGAGGAGAGGTGACCACGATGATGCCGTTCACCGGCAGGGACTGGAATACAGTAAGAGGAACGTCGCCTGTCCCGGGAGGGAGGTCGACGAACATGCAGTCCACGTCCTTCCAGTAGACTTCGGACCAGAACTGCTGGATTATGCCGGACAGCACGGGCCCGCGCCAGATGACGGGATCGGACTCGTTCTCGAGGAGAAGATTGACGGACATGACCTCTATGCCGCTGGAGGAGCGGCAGGGGAGCAGACCGAAGGCGCCTGCCGAGGCCTTGTCCCTTATGCCGAACATTTTCGGGATGGAAGGGCCGGTTATATCCGCGTCGAGGATGGCCGCCTGAAGGCCCTTCCTCTGCATGTTGACCGCCATGAGGGAGGTGACGAGGGACTTGCCCACGCCGCCCTTGCCGCTGACGACAGCGTATACTTTTTTTACGCTGGAGCCCTCTCCGAGCTGCACGTACATGCTCTCCGCTTCGCGGGAGGAGCAGCTGGAGGAGCAGGATTCACAGTTGTGGGTGCAGGATTCGCTCATTATGATCAAAGCCTCCGTTTCAAAGTCGTGACTATTATCATTCTAACACCAGTGTCAATAATACGAAGTTTTTTGTCCCTGCGCACTTGACAACGCTGAACGCCTGTGATATTATTCACTTCGCGCTGAAAAGTAAATACGGGGGTGTAGCTCACTTGGGAGAGCGCTTGAATGGCATTCAAGAGGTAAGGGGTTCGATCCCCCTCATCTCCACCAGATACAAAAAGCCTTGATTTTCAAGGCTTTTTGTGTTCCCCATACAGCGAAGATACAGACGGGACAAAACTGAATATGAAATGTTTGAAGCCGATGCTTTGACAGTGAGGAAAAGGAGACTCCGGGGAGGAGTCTAACCTTTTCCGGCTGTCCGGGCACCGGCTTTTGCTGTGCCTTGGACCGGCACCTTGAAAACTACATCCGCAGATACACTCCCGAGAACCCCCGGGGAAGCGCGCCGGGACCCGCGATGAGCGGTGAGCGCGCCAAGGGAACGGCGGGAGCAGTCTGAGGCGTTCGAAAACGGTCCTGTTTAAGACAGAAAGCGAGGTACAGCATATGATGAATGTATTTGATAACGATATGATCAGAAGCGCGGTGGAGCTGACTTTCACGGGAGTCAGCGCATACCGCAGAGACGCATACACGGCCGGCAGCCGGTTCTGGCGGGCGTCCTGTATGCTCGATGCAGGGTTCCTCGGGTGGCAGATATCTGCGGATAACAGCGGAGAGCCGTCCGTGACAGCGTTTTCAGACTCGGATCCCGTGACGTCGGCGGATCTCAGCTGGGTGTTTCGAAACTGCGCGGATACACAGGAGCGGTCTTCGGTGGCACCATGTGATCTGTTCGCCGGGGAACGAAGGGTCTACGAGATCCGTCCGGCGGAAAGGACAGCCCCGGAAGACGGTCCGGAACGCATGGACGACGGGGCCCGGGAGGTCCTGGACATGCTTGCAGGCACCGGCGGCGTGATGAGGTTCTGCGCCGGGACCGGGGAGAACGGAGAATGGCGCGGCGCTGTGTTTCTGAGCCTTAAGAAAACGATGACGCTCAGGATGAGGGCAGCCCTTGCCGAAGTTCTTCCGGGAGAGACATTTGAAGAGATAGATGCGGGAAATGCCGCCCGGTGGCAGATGCCGTCCGGACTCATGAGGGAGGCCGTCAGCTGTTTCCTTTATGAACTGATGATCAGAGCTGAAAAACGGCGCGGAGATGATGAAAGGGAAGAAGTGCCGTCATTCCCCGACACGGGATCTGATGACTTCACACCAATTGAGGACCTGGACCTGAGCCTTCGGTCGTTCAACTGCCTGAAACGTGCCGGGATCCACAGCGTCGAGCAGCTCCGCGGGATGAGCGAAGACGATCTCAGACACGTGCGTAATCTGGGGACCAAGGGCGTCGGGGAGATATGCCGGAAGCTCAGCGAGACGGCTCCGCGTACGGCTACGACACAGATGACGGAGAGCGGTATGGCCGAGCTCGAAGGTATGGTCGGGCTTCATGAGGTTAAGGAACAGGTCAGGCGCATCGCCGCTTTTGCCGGTCTGAAGCGGGCGATGGCAAAGACAGGAAGAGAGCATATACCTGTCGTCCTCAACATGGAGTTTATCGGCAACCCCGGTACAGCCAAGACGACGGTCGCCCGGGCGCTGGCGGGCATACTAAGCGAGATCGGTATCCTGTCGGATCCGGAACTCGTCGAGGTCGGACGCGCCGATCTCGTGGCGGGATATGTGGGCCAGACCGCCGGGAAAGTCAGAGACGTCTTTGAACGCGCTAAAGGGAGGCTCCTGTTCATCGACGAGGCGTATTCCCTTGCCGACGGCAGAAGCGGCGACTACGGAGACGAGGCCATTTCCGCCATAGTGCAGGAGATGGAAAATGCCAGAGAAGACACGGTCGTCATCTTCGCAGGGTATCCGGACCGTATGGAGGAACTGTTTTCCCGCAATCCGGGGCTTAGGTCCAGAGTCCCGTTCACCATCAGATTCCCGGACTACACGGCTGAAGAGATGGCGCAGATAACAGAGATCGAGGCCAAAAAGAGAGGCTTTGCCGTCAGCGATGAGGGGAAGACCAGGATCCTGTCAATATGCAGGGAGGTCTGGGGAAGCCTGGAGCCGGGCAACGGACGTTTCTGCCGCAACCTCGCCGAGAACGCGATCCTTGAATACGCAGCGAGGACGTGCGTGAACGGGGAGGCGGTCATGGAAGGAGAGCCGGTCCTTACCGAGACCGATTTCGGAACGCCTCCTGTCCGTAAGGGACCGCGGCAAACAGTGCATATAGGTTTCGAGTTATAGGACAAAACGTGTTGGTGGCTAAGTCCAAATATCAGGGTAATTAGTGGGCCGATGGAGTTCGCTCCAGACCACTGCGTCCCCCCAATCAGGTATAGAATACTCGAGCTTTCCACGAGTAGATATCCTGTTATAAATAGCTGCGATGCTTTTATCTGTCGGCATGACTTTTAGTATCTCAGCTGCTGAAAGCGGTCT
>JAFZSD010000070.1 GCA_017619535.1 Oscillospiraceae bacterium
GGCATAGAGTAAGCCCCTTAAGGGGCGGCCGGAGAAAGGAATGCGGTCGGTAAACCTTTTCGGCGCCCCTTTAGGGGCTTTAGTCTGCATAATGCCCTTCTAGGGCTTACTCAAGCCTCCGGCTTAGCCGGAGGTTTTGACTGTCCGGGTGAGAGGTCACTCCGTAAGATCCTTTTCAGCTCTTTCTTTCGCGATGACTACAGTGAAATATCCGGATCCGTCCGGTATCTCTTCAACTCCGCGGAAGACGCGTTCGTTCTCCATGGTGCAGTTCTCCGCGGCCAGGACATCGCGCCCGCCGCGGCGAAGCGCCTCCTTCGCTGCAGGCATATGGCGGCCGGTTCTCATGAGGACGCAGGTGCCGGGAAGAGCGAGGTCCTCATCCGAACAGACCCCGGGGATGACGTGCACAGGCTCGTCCCCCTCTGCCAGCGGGATGCCGAGACGCGCCGCCGCGGCGCAGAAGGAGGGGACCCCGCTCACGTATTCAACGGCGAAACCGTCATTCTCGATGAGCGGCTGCAGGTAGGCGAACGTGCAGTAGACCGTCGGGTCTCCGAGAGTGAGGTATACGACGTCCCTTCCGGCCGCCAGATATGACTTCAGCGTCTCCGCGCAGCGCCTGTGAGCTTCGCTCAAGATCCCGCGGTCTTCCGTCATGGGCATGAAGAGAGGCACGAGCTCTTTGCCGGACATCTCCGGTACGGCTGCCGAGGCGATCCTGTAGGCCGCGGAATCCTCCGCGGTCCTGCCCGGCACGGCTATCACCTCGTTATCACGAATGAGTCTGACGGCCTTCAGCGTCAGAAGCTCGGGATCGCCGGGGCCGACCCCGACGCAGAAGACTTTTCCTTTCAATAAACGGTCCTCCGTATACTTCATATTTTCCCGGAAAAAACCGTCAGGATCCCTTTCCGGAGCATATCCTGACGGTCATCAGCAGGGAGAACGGCATCCGCATGTTTTCCTGCGTTCAGAGGAGCAGGAGAGCTATGAGCGGTATAGTGGCGATGGAGAGGAGCGTGGATATGAACACGCTCTTGGAAGCCAGCGTCTCGTTGCCGCCGTAGGCCAGACTGAACATCGTCGCGTTCACCGCGATGGGCATGCCGGCTTCGGCCGTGAGCACGCCGAGCATCGTACTGTCTTTGAGGAAGAGCCCGAGGATAAGACAGACGGCCACGGGACAGACGATGAGACGCACGAAGGTGACGGGGTAGATCCGCCACTCGGTAAAGACTTCTTTCAGCGGTACGGCGGCGAGGGTCGAGCCGGTGACCAGCATGGCCAGCGGGGACATGACCCCGCCCACAGAGGACACGGTAGACAGTATGACCTGGGGCGCCGTGGTGATGCCGGCGGCATATATGATGACGGTGACGACGGAGGAGATGAAGGGGGCGTTGAGCAGAAGCTTTCTGACGGATCTCACGGCGCTGCCGGAGACGAGCATTATGCCGAGCGAGTAGGACAGAAGATTGTAGGGGATAAGGAACAGAGCGACGTAGAAACCCGCCGAGGCGCCGAACAGAGTCTGTATGACGGGAAAGCCCATGAAGCCGCAGTTCCCGAATACGATCATGAAACGGTACAGCCCGTGGTCGGATCTCGGAGCGCCCATTATGTTCGGCATATAGTAAAACACGAAAAACGGCACCGCTACGACGAGAAGCGCCAGGCCGACAAATATGAGCACCTCGTTAGGGGAGATGGTCACGCGGCCCGATAGCACTGAGTTCAGGCAGGAGCACGGCAGGGCGATGTTTATAACGACCTTCGTGAGGATCCTGTCGGAAGACGGGGACAGGAGCCCCGCCTTGTGGGCGATGTAACCGATGATAAGCGTGATGAACAGCACGCCCATCTGGTTTAGAGTGTTGGTCATGTCCATGGCAGCGACGACACTTTCCTTGTTCTAATGAGATAACTAATACAAAATATCACGGGAAGGATGGAACGGCAAGAGAAAAGTCGGAAAAAGGGCGGCCGCTCAAAGCAGCCGCCCTGCCGAATGCAAAGGGATCAGTTCTCTTTTTCCAGATCGGGATGGGTGAAAGTCCAGAAAAGAAGAGAGACGAAATCCGTGAGTTTCGAACACGGAGCGACCGGACCTGTGCCGTACAGGATATCTCCGCGGTACTCGGAGATCTGAGGTTCTCCGTTATTCGGCTCGTAGGTGAAGTAACCCGTCGCCCTTGTCCGTCCGCTGACGACGATGCAGATATATTTCGCTGCCGCCGGACGGTCCGCATCGGGCATCTCGATACCTATGATATAGTCGTCCTCGACCCGGAAGACCTCGACCCGGCTGAAGCAGGGGAAGATCCTCCTGATCTCCAGATTGTCGCAGATGTAGAACCAGATCTCGCAGAGGAACGGTATAACGTTCTGCAGACCGCTGTACGCGATGGCGAGAATGGCGTCCCGCTGACCGAGGACGTTTGCGGGCAGGACCTTTGCTTCGAAGAAGATGCACACGTCGTCAAGATCGGACTGGAGAGGGTTCATATCGAGTTCAGCGGCGTTTTCGCTGCCGATGACGTCGAGGAGCACCTGCGCCGGCTCGATCTGCGTATGCGTTATCTTGTCGCGCCTCTCCGTGCGGAAAAGAGACTTGTATTCCTCAAAGGGATTTACGAATTCCATGGCGGACCTCCCGGTTTTTGTCAGTACATTTAAATTACACCCAGGTCGGGTTATTGTCAAACCGGAGTTGCGCCGGAAGGCGCCGGCGGAGTATAATGTCACGGGGGCGCCGGGGCGTCCCTGCGAACATGAAGACAAGGAGCTGCATATCTATGATAGAACTCAACCTTATTCTGGACAATGTGGATTACGAAGCGATCGCCGAGCGGTTCATGCCCCAGCTTATAGAGAAGGCGGAGTCTGCGGACCTGGAGCCCTGGGCGAAGCTCCTCCTGCTGTCGGCGGGGCCGAACGCGGCCACGATAACGAGGATCATCGGACTTCTTCCGAAGGAGAAGAAGGACGAGCTCGCAGTCGCTTATATAAACAAGAACCGGGACAAGATCGTCTCCGGACTGGCGGGCATGTTCGCGGACAAGGGCGTCAAGGCGGACATCCTCGACGCGTCCGCCGAGATCAGGCCCTCCAAGGCCGAATAAGAAAAAACGGCGGAGGGCCGAAGCCCTCCGCCTGTCCGTATTCATACCTTTGTTAGATCCACTTTTCGAATGCGCCCTGCATGTTGGCGTATTCGGCCTCCATGTCTTCGAGATAGAAGGGAGCGAAGGTCCGATCGCTCTCGGGGCCGTACATCTTCTCCAGGAACGGAGCCATGGCGAAGATCTTCTTCTCGGTCTCGGGATCCCAGTCGAAGACGGCCTTGCCGCGGATGCGCAGCCATTCACGGTCTCTGCAGGAGCAGATCTCGACGTTGGGGTTCTCGGCGGCCTGGCGGTAGCTGGCCTTATGCTTGCCCATGCCGAAGTAGAGCTTGCCGTCTACGATGGCGCAGAAGCCGAAGGGACGTACGCGGGCGGCTCCGTCGTCGACGGTGGCGAAGAAGAAAGTATGAACTTCTTTCAGGAAATTGTACACTTTTTCAAGGTTTTCCATTGGAATGCCTCCTTATAGGTTTTTCTGCTGTCAGAATAACACCGTTTATCCGCGAATTCAAGCGGTTTCCTCAGTCAAAGCGCAGGAAGGGGAGAAGAAGATTGGAAAAACAGACGATAATCATATGGTGTATCGTCGCCATGAACGTCATAGCCTTCCTGGCGGCGTGGTCGGACAAGCGCCGGGCCGTAAAGGGTAAAAGGAGGATACGCGAACGCACGCTGTTCCTGCTGGCTTTCCTCTGCGGATCCGTGGGGCTTTACGCCGCCATGCTCCTGTTCAGGCACAAGACGAAGCATCTGAGCTTCATGATAGGCGTGCCCCTCATCTTCCTCTGCGAGGCGGCCGCGGCGTGGTTCCTGTTCTTCCGCTGACGCAGCGGAGTTCCGGCCGCGGGAGCGCTTGACAAACCAGAAGCGGCAGAGTATTATTTGCTAAACTCACCACTACGGGATCAGACCTTGGCAGGCCGGGTCCGGCGGGCGGCGACCGGTGGCGCCGGCGCAGACGGGCCGGACGATACGGACGATGTTAAAAGGAGGATCACAGATGGAAAAATTCAAGGCTTTTCTGAAAAGGAAGGATATAGAGATCTCCGGAAAGCGGTACGGCATCGACGCCCTCAGCGCCATGGCGCAGGGCCTCTTCGCCTCGCTCCTCATAGGCACGATCTTCGCCACGATAGGCGACCAGCTGGGCATACCCTTCTTCCATGACCTCGGGGCGTTCTGCAAGGGCGGACTGCTCTCAAACGGCACGACCACCGCGATAAACGTCAGCGGCCCCGCGATGGCGGTCGCCATCGGCTACGCTCTCCACTGTCCTCCGCTGGTCCTGTTCTCGCTCCTCGCAGTGGGCGGAGCGGCCAACACCATGGGCGGCTCCGGCGGACCTTTCGCCGTCCTCATAATCGCGATCATCGCGGCCGAGTTCGGCAAGGCGGTCTCCAAGGAGACCCGCGTGGACATAATCGTCACTCCCGCCGTCACCATCATCGTGGGCGGGGCGCTCGCACTGCTCATAGCGCCTCCCATCGGCGTAGCTGCCAACTGGGTCGGCAACCTCATCATGTGGGCGACGGAACTCCATCCCTTCACCATGGGTATCATCGTCTCCGTGGTCGTCGGCATAGCCCTTACGCTGCCCATAAGCAGCGCTGCCATATGCGCCGGACTGGGGCTCACCGGGCTCGCGGGCGGCGCGGCGCTGGCCGGCTGCTGCGCAAACATGGTCGGCTTCGCCATCCTGAGCTTCCGTGAGAACCGCTGGGGCGGCCTGCTGTCCCAGGGCATCGGCACCAGCATGCTCCAGATGGGCAACATAGTAAAGAACCCAAAGATATGGATCCCGCCCATCCTCGCCTCCGTGATAAACGGTCCCGTAGCCACCTGCATATTCAGGCTCCAGATGAACGGAGCGCCCATCGCCTCCGGAATGGGAACGTGCGGTCTCGTGGGCCAGATAGGCGTCTACACCGGATGGGTATCCGACATAGCCTCCGGCGCGAAGACCGCCATAACCGGCATGGACTGGTTCGGCCTCATCATGGTCTCCTTCATCGTGCCGGCGGTGTTCAGCGCCCTGTTCGGCGTCATATGCCGCCGCATCGGCTGGATAAAGGAGAATGACCTGAAGCTCGACTGATCCGGGCCTTCCCCGTAATACTGTTTCTTCAGCCTCCGCAGAGTCCGCTCTGCGGAGGCTTTTTCTGCAGAAAAGCTCCGGTCATCCGAAACTGACTGTTGACAAACGCGGAGGAGGGGGATATCATGTTAACAGTTGAACAAATGTTCAAATGATAATATGACAGGGAGGTCAGAGACATGAACGACAGAAACGAACGTCTGGAGTTCTGCGAGACCAGCGTCATCCATTACGATATAGTGGAGAACGTCAGAGAGAAGATGCCGCCGGAGGACCCGGTCTACGACGTCGCGGATCTATTCAAGGTGTTCGGGGATTCGACCCGGGCCCGCATGATCTGCGCGCTGACCGTGTCTGAGATGTGCGTCTGCGACATCGCGGCGCTCCTGGGCATGACCAGTTCGGCCATATCCCATCAGCTCCGGATCCTGAAGCAGGCGGGAATCGTCAGGAGCCGCCGCGTGGGCAAGATAGTGTATTACAGTCTGGCCGACGAACACATAAGGCAGCTTTTCACGGTGGCGTTCGAGCATGTCACCGAGGAGAAGGGGGGACAGTGATGAGCGAAGAGGAACTCAGGACCGAGACGTCCGGGAAGGAAGAATGCGGCGGGCATTGCCGCGGACACTCCCACGCCAGTCACGCCTGCACCGAATGCGGCAGCTGCGACGGCTGCCATGAGGAGGAGGCGGGATTCCTGCTTCCAAGGGTGTGCATAAGCGCGGCGCTCTTCATAGCGGCGCTCTTCATCGGACCGCCCTGGCTGAAGACGGTGTTCTTTGCCGCAGCGGCGCTCATATCCGGATACGACGTGCTGATAGGCGCAGTCCGGGGAGTCATATCCGGACACGCCTTCGACGAGCATCTGCTCATGACGGTGGCATGCATCGGCGCCTTCGCCATCGGCGAGTCGGCGGAGGGCGCGGCGGTCATGATCCTCTACCAGCTCGGCGAATACCTGCAGGACCGCGCCGTAGACAGTTCGCGGGGATCCATACGCAAACTCATGGATCTGAGACCGGATACGGTCACGGTGCTGGAAGACGGAGAACAGAAGACGGTGGCGGCTGAGACGGTCGCGCCCGGCGACCTGTTCGTCGTAGCGCCGGGGGGAAGGATCGCCCTTGACGGAACTGTGGAGGACGGCGTATCCGAGCTGGATACTTCGGCCCTCACCGGCGAACCTCTGCCGAGATATGTCGAGCCGGGCATGGAAGTGTGCGCCGGCTGCGTGAACCTGTCCGGCACTCTCAGGATAAGAGCCACGGCCGGGCTCGCGGATTCGTCGGTCTCCAGGATACTGGAGCTCGTGGAGAAGGCTGAAGAGAAGAAGTCTCCGACGGAGCGGTTCATAACGAGATTTGCGTCGAGATATACGCCGGCGGTCATCGCCGCCGCCGTGATCATCGCGGTTATAGTGCCTCTGGTGACGGGACAGCCCTTTGCCAAGTGGCTCCACAGGGCTCTGGTGTTCCTTGTCATTTCATGCCCCTGCGCGCTGGTGATATCCATACCGCTGACGTTCTTCGCCGGCATAGGCGGCGCTGCGAAGAGAGGCATACTCTTCAAAGGCGCGGACAGCCTGTACAGCATGGCGCGGACCGATACGGTAATGTTTGACAAGACGGGCACACTGACCCACGGGCGCTTTTCCGTAACGGAGGTTAAGCCCGTCGGCACCGACAGAGAAGGTCTTCTCATGGCCGCGGCCTGCGCCGAAGCGTTCTCGTCCCATCCCATCGCCAGGTCCATAATCGAGGAATACGGCAAAAACGTCGACGTCAGCAGGATAACGAAGAACCGTGAGATCCGCGGGAAGGGGACCGCCATAGAGATAGGCGGCGTCGCGGTGACAGCGGGGAACGCGGCGCTGATGGATACGCTTGGCGTGAGCTATGAAAAAGAGGAGACATCCGGCACGGTGGTATACGTGACCATCGGTCTGAAGTACGCCGGATGCATAATTCTGGAGGATACCCCGAAGCCCGACGCCGGCAGCGCCGTGCAGGAGCTCCGGGATCTGGGCGTCGGACGCATCGCCATGTGCACCGGCGACAGGAAAGAACCGTCGGAGGAAGTCGCCGCCGGACTGGGTATAGACGACGTGTACTCCGAGTGCCTGCCCGAGGACAAGTTCAGAAGGCTCGAAGAGCTCAGAGCGGACCGAAAAGGAGACGGGACTCTGGTATTCGTGGGCGACGGTATAAACGACGCACCCGTCCTCGCCGCGGCCGACGTGGGCGTCGCGATGGGAGGCCTCGGTTCCGACGCGGCCATCGAGGCGGCGGACGTGGTCCTTATGACCGACGAGCCGTCGAAAGTCGCGGAAGCAGTGGGATTCGCGGGAGAGACCAGGAAGATAGCAAGACAGAACGTCATATTCGCCCTCGCCGTCAAGGCGGTCATCATGATACTCGGCATAGCGGGCATAGCAAACATGTGGATAGCGGTGTTCGCCGACGTGGGCGTGGCGCTCCTGTGCATCCTGAACGCCATGCGGGCGTATTCAGGGGGCAGGGCCTCGGCCCCTGCGGGCACTTTTGCACAGCGCCTGTTCGCGCTGGCCAGCGTGCAGAAAGAGCCGGCCGCGGTCCCTGACGACGAAGACTGACACAGCGCCCGGCCCTGCGGCCGGGCGTTCTTCATCCCGGCGCGTCTTTTCGGGCGGAATATGCGGAACACGTCGTGGCTCATACTTGCAACGGGAAAAAAGATATGTTAAAATGCCCTGTAAAACATATGCGGGGACGCATATCCGTTGAATCCAATTCAGCAGAACGGGGAGAGATATTAAATGTCAGGTCATTCCAAGTGGCACAACATACAGAAGACGAAGGGCGCGGCCGACGCGAAACGCGCGCAGGCGTTCACCAAGATCGCCCGCGAGATGATCGTGGCGGTCAAGGAGGGCGGCAGCGGCGATCCCGCCAACAACTCCCGCCTCGCCACCGTCATAGCGAAGGCCAAGGCGGCCAACATGCCGAACGACAATATAAAGCGCACGATCGAAAAGGCGCTGGGTTCCGGCAATACGGACAACTACGAGAGCGTTACCTATGAAGGCTACGGTCCCAACGGTGTCGCCGTCATAGTCGAGGCCATGACCGACAACCGCAACAGGACGGCTTCCGAGGTCCGCCACCACTTCGACAAGTACGGCGGAAATCTCGGCGCCACGGGCTGCGTATCCTGGTCCTTCGACCGCAAGGGCGTCATCATCATCGACAACGAGGACGGGGACCTGGACGAGGACACCGTCATGATGGACGCGCTGGAAGCCGGCGCGCAGGATATAGTAACCGAGCCCGCCGTGTTCGAGGTATACACCGATCCCGACGACCTCAGCGCAGTGGACGAGGCCCTGGCAAAGGCCGGGTACAAGTTCCTCTCCGCCCAGGTGGAGATGGTCCCCCAGAACTACGTGAAGCTCACTGATCCCGAGGACGTGAAGAAGTTCGAGAAGATGCTTGACATGCTGGAGGACAACGAGGACGTCCAGAACGTCTGGCACAACTGGGACGACGAATAATACAGTCAGAAGCAGTAAGCGCCCTGCGGCAGACGTCCGCAGGGCGCGTGTCACATATAAACGAAAAAGGGAGAGAATGATCATGGGAAAAAGAGCAGTTTCGCTGATCCTGGCCGTGATCCTGGCGTTCTGCCTTCTGCCGGCAGCAATGGCGGCGGAAGAGAGTATGGATAATTTCAAAAAAGTCGCCGAGTACCCCGAAGGCAAGTTCACCGACGTTCCGCCGAGGGTATGGTATCAGGGATACGTTATTGACGCCTATGAATTCGGCCTGATAACGGGCGACAGCGAAAGCACGTTCTCGCCTTCACGGGGCGTGACGATAGCCGAGGCGATAACGCTGGCGGCCCGTATCCACAGCATCCACTGCACCGGCGGCTTCCAGTTTGTACAGGACATGCCCTGGTATAAGACGTACGTCGACTATGCGATAGAGAACGGGATCATCGGCGCCGACGAGTATGTGACCCAGGACGACATGAACGCCGAGGCGACCCGCATGCAGTACGCCGCTATAATGGCTAAAGCTCTTCCCGACAGCGCGCTCCCGGAGATAAACACCGTGGAGGACGGCGCGGTCCCGGACGTCAAGATGACTGACGCCCATGCGGCGGATATATACAGGCTCTACCGAGCAGGCATCCTCACCGGCCGCGATAAAAAAGGCACGTTCGATCCGGATGCCAACATCAACAGAGCGGAGATAGCCGCCCTCGCTATGAGGATGGCCGTTCCCGCCCTCAGGGAGAGCGTCACCCTGAAGAAGGATCTCGCCGGCTACTACAGCGGAGATCTGGCGCGTCTCCTCATAACCCCCGCGGATGCCGAGGGCGAGTACAACGTAAAGTTCTTCGTGCGCAACGCTTACGTCGAGACGGCGGGTACCGGGACAGTGGAAGACGGCGTCCTGAAGATACTGCTCGGGCCGGCAAATGAAGACGACGGCGTGATGACTGCGCGTTTCATGAAAAGCGGCGACAGATACGTTTTCGTCGTGGACGAGTATCCGGGAGAGCACCCTGTCAAAGCGGGGGATACCTTCACGATGGAGCCGGTGGAGTATGTGGGATACTATGCGGGTGAACTGGCGACTCTGCTCATTACTCCCGTCGGGAAGAGCGACGACGTGTTCAGAGCCATGCTCTTTGTAAAGAACGCCTATCCGGCGACGACAGGTTCGGCGGAAGTCGAAGACGGAGTTCTTAAGATAAGTCTCGGTCCCAGAGACGAATACGACAGCATACTGACGGCACACTTCAACAGCGACGGCGTCAGATACATCCTCGTCGTGGACGAGTACCCGGGCGAGCATCCGGTCAGGGCTGGCGACACCTTCACGATGCAGAAGGCCCGGGACTTCGAGCTCGAGGCGCTGGATCCGGCTTGAAAAGGACGGTATATGTTTCCGCGGAGGCGGACGGACGGCTCCTTACGTACCTCCGGAGCACGGGCGCGGACGTCGTATGTGTAGAGCCGACGGAAGAGGTGTACGGGGCGATAAACACACATCCGGATATCCGCATGTGCGCGGTGACGGAGCGGATTCTTGTTAGAGCGCGCCCTGGCGAACTCGGACGCGTCTATCCGGAGAGCGCCGCTTTCTGTGCGCTGTGCCTCGACAGATACTTTATCCACAACCTGAAGATAACGGAGCCCCGGCTCCTGGATGCGGCGAGGGAAGCCGGCAAAACGTTAGTGGATGTGAAGCAGGGCTACGCGAGATGCTCGTCCGCCGCAGTGGACGGGCGGTCGGTCATAACCGCCGACCCGGGGATAGCCGCGGCGCTTGAGAAACTCGGCGACGTCGACGTTCTCACGGTAACGCCCGGTCGCGTCCTGCTTACCGGCTTCGATCACGGTTTCATAGGGGGCGCTTCGGGCCGCGTTGGGGACGAGCTCGTCTTCAGTGGCGACCTGTCAGCACATCCCGACTGCGCTGCGATAGTGAAGTTCGCAGAGGAGCGGGGAGTGAGATTGAAATATTTTCCGGAATTCCCTCTGACGGATATAGGCTCGATCATCGAGATAACGGAATAAACGAAATGACGCAGGCTCCGTGAGTCTGCGTCATTTTCATGTCTGTGCAGCTGGGTATCAGCCAGCGGGCGCGTGCTTATCCAGGAAATCCTCGAGCAGTTTTTCGCACTCCGCTCTTTTTATGAGATAGCTCATTCCGTGAGCCGCGCCCTCGGCGAGGAAAAGCGTCTTTTCGGAAACGCAGGCTTCATAGTTCTGAACGCTCATATATGAAGGAACGAGCTCGTCCGCCGTTCCGTGTACGAACAGGACGGGGATGCGGCTAATACGCATCGCGTCCAGGGTAGAGCACTCCGTTATCCCGAAACCGGCGATCAGCTTCGTCATGAGGGCGCTCATCGGTATGAGCGGGAACGGGGGCAGATGGTAATGATGCTTCAGAACATACTTGAATATTGCTTTCGGGGTCGTGTAGCCGCAGTCGCCGATCGCGCCGGCCACGTTTTCCGGCAGATCAAGGCCCAGAGCCATCAGGACGGTCGCGCATCCCATGGATATGCCGTCGAGGATCACAGGGCGGGAGGCCACTTCGGGACGGCGGTTTATGAATTCGATCCAGTCGCGGCAGTCGAAACGCTCCCGGACGCCGAAAGTTATGTACTTTCCCTCGCTGCGGTTCATGGAACGCTGGTCGGGAGCGAGAAGATTGAAGCCGAGCCCGTAAAGATACCTGAAGACGCAGGAGAAATCGTTGAGATTGCTGCTGTGGAACCCGTGCATGAGGACCAGCGTGCCGCGGGCGTTCTCATGGGGAAGATAATAGGCGTACAGCTTGAGTCCGTCATAGGACTGCATCGTCAGCGTCTCCGGCTCCTGCTCAAGGAACCAGTTCCTGCCGGCGGCGAGCTCTTCGCTGAAGGCCTTCAGCTGCGGGATCTCCGCTTCGGTGTCGGCCGGCTTCTTCGGGCGCATGATGCATGTTCTGAATATGACGGCGCAGACGGCCAGACACGCAAGGATCAGCACGCAGACGACGATGATGATTATGAGAAGTACGGTGTCCATAATGTCACTCCGTATCCCTGGCGGCTTTCAGAGCCGCGTCGTATATCGTTTTCTTCGAGATGCCCGACTCTTCGGACGCGCGCTTCGCCGCGTCCTTCACGGACAGGCCTCCGTCGCGGTATCTGGATACAGCCGCGAGCGCTTCCGGCAGGCCGGCGCCGGCGGCGGGTGAGGATTCAGGGGCGCCTTCGACAACGATGACGAATTCCCCTTTGGGCGGCGTCGTTTCGAAATGGGAGACCGCTTCGCCGAGAGTGAGCCTCAGCGTCTCCTCGTGTATCTTGGTCAGTTCCCGGGATATGGAGACGCGCCTGTCAGGACCGAAGGCCTCCGCCATGTCCGAGAGCGTTGCCCGCAGCTTGTGCGGCGCTTCGAGGAAGATCATCGTCCGACGCTCTTCGCGAAGTTCGTCCAGGTGATCTGAGCGGCTCTTTTTCGCGGTGGAAAGAAAGCCTTCGAAGGTGAACCGTCCCGTGGGCAGGCCCGAAAGCGCCAGGGCCGACACGGCGGCACAGGCTCCCGGGACTACGAGTATCTCTACGCCGGCGGCAGCACATATCCGGACCAGGTCCTCGCCCGGATCGCTCACGGCGGGCATTCCCGCGTCGGTCACGAGGGCGCAGGTCTCGCCCTCCAGTATGCGGGCGAGTATCTTCTCGCCGCTGGAGGCGCGGTTGTGTTCGTAATAGCTGACGAGAGGTCTCTTTATCTCAAAGTGATTGAGAAGCTTGAGCGTCACCCGGGTATCCTCCGCGGCGATGAAATCGCACTGGCGGAGAGTGTCCGCAGCGCGGGGGGACAGGTCCCCGAGGTTGCCTATGGGCGTCGCTACGAGATAGAGTTTTCCGGACAAGACGCCGCCTCCTCTCTGTGATAGATCCTTATTATCTCCTCGGAATCCGTTCCGTCCGCCTTAGTCATGATAAGAGGCGGAAGGATGCTGAGTCCCGGCTTTCCTCCCCGTCGGGCCTCGATGAGGACCAGATTCGGAGCGGACGAAGCGCTGTACTGCACCATGCGCAGGCGCTTCGGCTCGAGACCGCGGGCGGTCATGGCGCACATGGCTTCCGAGAGGCGTTCCGGACGGTGGACCATAACGAACCGGCCGCCCCATTTGGTGAGATAGGCCGCCGCCTCGCACACGTTGTCCAGGGTGCAGCTGCGCTCGTCCCGGGCGGTGGCGAGCTCCTCGGTGGCGGCCTGTTTGCCGCTTCCGGAAGGGAAGTAGGGGGGATTCGCGGCGACGAGCCCGTACCCGCCCGCGGGAAGCAGTGAGCGGTGCGCCCGGAGGTCTCCCGTTATTATGTTCATCCTGTCCCCGAGACCGTTTATCTCAGCGTTCTTCCGGGCCGTCTCTGCGGCCTCCGGCTGGATCTCCACGCCGTCCACCTGAAGGGAGGGAAAGTTCCACGCCAGGAGCAGGGCGATGACGCCCGTGCCGCAGCCCAGGTCGCAGGCGCGGCGGGCGCGCACGCTCCCCGCGAACGAGGCGAGCAGGACGGCGTCCGTACCCAGGGGGAAACCGCCTCCGCGTATGAATCTGGGGCCTTGCGGCCATAATTCGTCAACGATCATATAAGTCACCGTAAAACCGATAGTTATAAAAAATGCCGCCGTGCGAAAACGGCGGCATTTTTATAAGTCTGTGATCAGTCCTCAGAAATAGCCTCGACAGGGCAGTTGGAAGCGCAGAGCCCGCAGGATACGCAAGCGTCTTCATCGATCACATAAATGGAATCGCCTTCCTTGATAGCCTCGACGGGGCAGTTGGAAGCGCAGAGTCCGCAGGATACGCAGGAATCGTTGATTTTGAATGCCATTATAGTTACCTCCTAGTGATGTTAAAACGCAATAGCCAGTTTTACAAGGACAAGTGTATCATGAAAAAGCGGAAAATCAATAGTATTTTTAAAAACTGAACAAAAAAATATCCGAAAACGAAATACGGCGAAAAAACGCGAAAAACAGAGAGATAAGGAGCAATATAAAGCTAAATAAAAGCGGATCCGGCATAAATAGTCAGGAAAGGTCAAACGGATATTTGCCTTTTTGGCTGCCGGAAAGTATCATTATCTCGTAAGGTCAAAGAAAGTCAAAGTCAGACCAAACCAATCCAACAGATACGGAGGTGACAGACTTGGCTATGGGAATGAGCGATCTTATCGCGGGGTTCATAAACGAGATGCTCCGCGAGGAGAACGGGACCGCTGAACTGCAGCGGTCGGATCTGGCGAACAGATTCAACTGTGTGCCGAGTCAGATCAACTACGTTATATCGACGAGGTTTTCCCCCGAACACGGGTACATCGTCGAGAGCCGGCGCGGCGGCGGCGGATACATCCGGATAACCAGGGTCAGGACAGACCCGGAGATGCTTGTGATGCACACCGTGAACGCCGTCGGCGACGAGATCGACAGAAGCACCACGGCGGCGCTCATATCCAATCTTATGGACAGCGGCGCCATAGACAACAGAACGGCAAGGCTCCTGCTGGCGGCCACGGGCGACGCGGCGCTCAGACCGGTCGACCCTGCGCAGCGCGACAGGGCGAGGGCGGGCATCTTCAAGCAGATGCTCATAAAGATACTATGAAAGGGGATAATCACAATGAAGAACAATGAAATGAAATGCGATAACTGCGGAAGAGAAGAAGTAAACTTCCACTATACTTCAAATATAAACGGAAAAGTCACCGAGAAGCATCTCTGCTCCGAATGCGCGGCAAAGCTCGGCTACGCCGACGACATGTTCATCGACACCGACAGGGTGTTCGAGAACATGCTCTCCGGCTTCTTCGGAGGCAGGAGCCTTCTCCGCCCCTGGGGCGGCTTCGGGCTCGGCCTGCCGACCATGACGATGCCGAGGCTGAGACTTCCGAGGGTCGAGATAAAGCTCGACGACGGTTCCTGCGGCTGCGGCGGCTTCTGCGGATGCGAAGAGCACGCCGAAGAGAAGACCGCGCAGCCCGGCACGGACGCCGAGGCCGTCAGACGGCGCGAACTGAACGCCCTCAACGAACAGATGAGAAGGTACGCGCAGGACGAGGAGTTCGAGAAGGCTGCCGAGATCAGAGACCGCATCAGAAAGATGCAGGCGGAGGGCGGCGCTGAGGAATAAGACTTCAGTTACGGAAGAAACAGATCGGGGGGCAGGCCTTTGACCTGCCCCCCGGGACGGAATAGAGCGAAAAGGAGGAGTTTATCATGGCATTCGAAGACAGATTCACCGAGAGCGCTAGAAGCGTTTTCGAGGCAGCCCAGGCCGCAGCCGCGGACCTCGGGCATTCATATATAGGCAGCGAACACATCCTTTACGGGCTTGCCGGCACCGAGGGTGGAGCGGCGGCGAAGGTCCTCCGCGAGAACGGTCTCGACGCCTCCTTCATCAGGGAACTGATAGAGAAGCAGATAGGCAGAGGCGCGAGAAGGGAAATGCCTCCCCAGGGCCTCACGCCGAAAGCGAAGCGCGTCGTCGAGATAGCGGTCGCCGAGGCCAACAGGCTCGGCCACGGCTATGTGGGCACAGAGCATATGCTCATGGGCATCCTCAGGGAGTACGACTGCGCGGGTGCGCGTCTCCTGGCGATGACTGGCGTAGATCTCAACAAGATGTACACGGACGTGCTGGGCATGTTCGGCACCGAAGACGAGCGTCAGGGAAGGACCGTAGCCTCCGGAAAGGCGCAGCAGCGCGAGGAGACCAAGACCCTCGACCAGTTCAGCCGCGACCTTACGGACTACGCCAAGCAGGGCAAACTCGACCCTGTCATCGGCCGTGAGAAGGAGATCGAAAGGGTCATCCAGATACTGTCCC
>JAFZSD010000071.1 GCA_017619535.1 Oscillospiraceae bacterium
ATATCCGTCAGAGGATCCATGCGGAACAGTTCTGCCAGCATCGCGCTGCGCTTTCCATCAAGCAGGGATTTCAGACGCGGCAAAGCCGCCGCAGACTGCGAGAGCGCCCGCAGGTCGCGGCAGTTGCCCGTACCGTAGGCTATGCGGCCTATCAGCCGCTCCATGTCGTTCACGCTCCTGAGGGCGTCGATCAGTTCAGCCCGGGATACCGTGTCAGTGTACAGTTCCTCGACCGCGGCAAGACGGCGCTTGATCTCCGCCGGGGACAGCAGAGGACGCAGTACCCATGAACGGAGCAGGCGTCTGCCCATCGGTGTTTTCGTCCTGTCGAGAACGGAGAGGAGACTCCCCTTCTTTTCGCCTGTGCGCATGGCTGAGATAAGCTCCAGGCTCCGGAGGGTATGCAGATCCAGTTCCATATACCTTCCGCCGGTGTTTACCCGCAGATCGCTTATATGGGGTAGCCGCGACAGCTGCGTCTCCTCCATATATGCAAGGAGACCTCCGACCGCGCAGACCGCCGCAGAGCCGTCGCGAAGGCCGAGCTCTTCCGGAGTCCTTCCTCCGAACTGACGGCGTATCCTTTCGGCGCACTCGTCCGGAACGAACCTGTCCCCGCCCTTCTGGACGAGGCAGTCCATGCTGTCTCTGAAAAAAGCCGTGAGTCCGGTGTCCGATTCGGCGCCGCCGCCAAGGACAGCCTCAGCCGGCGCGAATGCGCTGATCTCGTTTTCGAGCCTGTCCCTTCCGCAGTCCGGTATGTCCACCACGGAGATCTCTCCCGTGGAGATGTCGGCAAAGCATGCGGACAGTTCTGACCCGGTCCCGTATACGGCGCACAGATAATTCGGGACCCCCTCGTCGAGCATCGAAGTCTCCGTAAGCGTACCGGGCGTGACGATGCGGACTATGTCCCTCTCGACGAGGCCCTTGGCAAGGGCGGGATCCTCCATCTGCTCGCAGATGGCGACTTTGTATCCTTTGGATATGAGTCTCGCTATATAAGACTCGCATGCGTGATAAGGCACGCCGCACATTGGCATCCGTTCTTCGGGGTCCTCCTTGGACCTGTCGCGGGTCGTCAGGACAAGATCGAGTTCCTGCGACGCCGTTTTCGCGTCGTCGCCGAACATCTCGTAGAAATCGCCGAGGCGGAAAAACAGTATGCAGTCTTTATGCTGTTCTTTTATCCGGAAGTACTGCCTCATCATGGGCGTTATCTCTGCCATGAACGATTGTCCCCTTCTCCTGAACTTGAGCGGCCGGCCGCCGCTGAGATATTTTAGTTTATCATATTTCCGTATCCAATACAACATGCGGCATCCCTGTCAGGCCCTTTCGGGCCCTGCAATTGTTCAAAATAATTTAACCCTTGTCTCCGCTCATGGTATATAATATAAATATATTATCGACATACATACGACAGGAGGATATCCCGTGTCAAAGAAAATACTCATTATCGAGGACGATGTTAATATCGCGGAGCTTCTCCGGCTCTACCTTGAGAAAGAGGGTTTCACGGTGGCCATCGCCGGCGACGGCGGCAAGGGCATCACGGAGTTTGAGCGCTTTACGCCGGATCTCGTGCTTCTCGACATCATGCTCCCTGTCATGGACGGCTGGGCGGTCCTCCGGGAGATCAGGAGTTCGTCCTCCACGCCGGTCATCATGCTCACCGCAAAAGGCGAGACTTTCGACAAGGTCAACGGCCTTGAGATGGGCGCCGACGACTATATCACCAAGCCCTTCGACGTCAAGGAGCTCATAGCGCGTATCCATGCGGTTATGAGGCGCTACGGCAAACAGGACGAGAGCGCCCCGAAAAAGCTGGTCTTCGACAAGCTTGAGATAAACATGGAGTCCTACCAGCTCATAGTAGACGGAAAGCGCGTCGAGGCGCCGCCCAAAGAGATGGAGCTCCTTTACCATCTTGCCTCTTCCCCGAACAGGGTCTATACCCGCAACCAGCTTCTGGACGAAGTCTGGGGATTCGACTATTTCGGCGACTCCAGGACCGTGGACGTGCATATAAAGCGCCTCCGCGAAAAGCTGGAGGGCGTCAGCGACAAATGGTCTGTCAAGACGGTCTGGGGCGTCGGCTATAAATTCGAGTTGACCGAGTGATGAAAAAGAGCATTTATTACCGCAACTTCCTGGCCACCGCCCTCATCCTGCTCCTCAGCTTTCTCATACTCGGCGCCGTATTTACGACATGGAGCTACAGGATCGTCATGAACGAGCAGCGGAAAGGCCTATCGTCCACTGCAGACGACGTGGCCGAGGTCGTTGCCGCATACTGCACGGAGATGGAACCGGACAGTTTCGATATCCGCATGTTCATCTCCTCTGCGGCGCGTTCATCGAACTGCCATATCATGCTCGCCGGCCTGGACGGCACGATCATCTCGTGCTCGGACATGGACGTCCAGTGCGAGCACATGGGAAAGCGCCTTCCTTCAGATGCGTCGGAACGCATGATAGAAGGAAGCTATTCCGGCACTTCCTCCCTCGGCGGAGTGTTCGATTCTTCCCGCTACGTCGTGGGAAGGGCAGTCCTCTCCTATCAGGAGAAGGAACCCGTATGCACCGTCATCGTCTCCGCGGACCGGGCCGATATGTCCGAACTCTGGCGTCATTTCGCAGGAGTATACATGATGACGGCTATACTCGTCATCATACTTACCTTCATAATCTCGTTCTTTACGACGAAAAAGCAGGCTGAGCCTCTGAACGAGATGGCCCGCGCGGCGCACCGTTTCGCCCGGGGCGACTTTTCCACCCGCGTCAGCGACGCCGACCGCGAGGATGAGATCGGCCAGCTCTCCGCCGCGTTCAATCTTATGGCGGACTCTCTGGAGCGATCAGAGAACCTGCGCCGCGAATTCATCGCCAACGTCTCCCACGAGCTGAAGACGCCCATGACCACGATATCCGGCTTCGCCGACGGGATCCTGGACGGCACGATCCCTCCCGAGATGGAGAAACGCTATCTTGAGGTCATCTCCTCCGAGACCCACCGCCTCTCGCGTCTCGTAAGAAACATGCTGGACATGTCGCAGCTCACGGCCATAGACACGGCCACCGTTCTGCAGTCGTCCTTCGATATAACCGAGATCATACGCCTTTTGCTCCTCAGTCTGGAGCAGAAGATAACGGCGAAGAAACTGGACATAGACGCCCAGCTTCCGGAAGAGGCCGTCATGACCCGCGGAAGCCGGGACGCCATCCAGCAGGTGGTATACAACCTTCTGGACAACGCCATCAAATTCTCATCCGAGGGCGGTACTATAGCCGTATCCGTATGGAAACAGGGCGATAAGGCTTATGTCTCCGTGGAGAACAGCGGCCAGACCATCCCCCAGGAGGAGCTGCCTCTCATCTTCGACCGTTTCCACAAGACAGACAAGTCCCGCAGTTCCGACCGCGAGGGCGTGGGACTGGGGCTGTACATAGTCAAGACAATCCTGGATCATCACAACGAGGACATCTTCGTATCCAGCGCGGACGGGATCACCAGATTCGTGTTCACCCTTGCTCTCGCGCAGCAAAATTCATAATTCCTTAACAATTTATTCATGTATTGTTATTATCTGGCGGTTATTTTATAATCACAGGAACAGGACAGAGATTTATCCAGAGTTTTCTCAGATCCGAAACTTCGCAAACAGTGACGATCAGGATTCAGTCTCAGAACAAACCCCTCTCTTTCAACAAGCAAAAGCCTTCGGACTGCCCGCCGAAGGCTTTTTGCCGTCTTTAAACGCACAGCGCCGGAAGACCGGCGCTTTTTCTTTTCTGCGCCCGGCTCGGGCGCGTTTTTTCTTCGTTCCGCCCGCATAGAGCAACACGCTATTGCAACGGCAGTCAAAATACAATATAATAAATATTATTAATTCCGTCTCTCCTCCTGCGCCCGGCGCAGGGAGAGACCGTGTATCCGCCGCGCGGCCATACGGACGCGGCGCGGACGGAACGGGAGGCGTTCCTTTTGTCAGAAATGGATAAGAAAAAGAAACTGCTGATGTGGTCTATTCTGCTCATCGCTCTATTCCAGATGCCCAACATCGGCATAACCCCGGCTATAAACAGGATGTACACCGAAGTGTTCACGGACAAGCCCCTCTCGGCCATCCAGACCGCAGTCGGCCTCACAAGCATGACCGGTCCGATAGTTGCGCTGATCTGGGCATTCCTCATCCGCAAGGACGTCGTGACCAAGCGGTTCGTCATCCTGTTCGGAACGTTTGCCCTCGGCCTCGCCGGAGTGCTCGCCCTCTTCCTGCACGGCAGGCTCTGGCACATCGGTCTTCTTGCAGTCCTGCTCGGCTGCGGCGCGGCGTCCTATGTCCCCAATTCGACCAGTCTTCTTGTCGACAACTTCGAGGGCGAGCAGCGGCGCAAAGTCGCCGGACGGCAGGTCGTGTTCTCGAGTCTCGGCGGGATATTCTTCTGTATCGTCGGCGGCATAGTCGCGTCCCGTCTCTGGTACGGCGGCTATCTTCTCATGATGCTCATGATCCCAGTAGCGGTCTATTCTCTCTTCGTCATCCCTTCATACAGGGATTCGGCCATCAGCGCCTCTTCGTCGGAGCCCGGCAAGAAGAGCAGACTGAACCCCGACACCTTCTACTATGATCTCTGGCAGTTTTTCCAGTATTTCCTTTACCTCGTCTTTGCGAACAATATCTCAGTCCACTTCGCGAGGTCGGGGATAAGCAATCCCTCCGTCGCCGCCGGATTTGCCGCTGCTGTCGCTATGGTCGGCTCGTTCGGCGTATCGAACGTCTTCAAAAAGCTCTCCCTGCGTCTGGGAGACATGATGATACCGCTGGCGTACGTCATGATCTTCATCGGATACACGATCCTCAACCTGTTCGATCACAGTCTCATCATGATGTTCATCGGCATCTGCATCACAGGCACTTCCATGGGTCTGCTCCCGCCCCAGTGCGTCGTTTCCGTCTCCAAGCGTGTCGACGAGTCCACCTCCGCGATCGCGATGGCGATACTCATGGCCGTCGCTGCAGGTCTCGGCGGTTTCCTCTCCCCGATCATAACGACGAACGTCACCATGGCGCTCGGCGGCGAGTCTACGAACTTCAGGTATCAGTTCATGGCGTTCTTCTCGCTCGCCCTCGCCGTGATCGTCTTCTTCCTTAACAAATACCGCGCGAAAAAACAGGCGGGTCTCTATGACTGACGGCTCCGCAGGGGGCAGATCTCAAACCGGCACCGGTTTGAAGGGGGCTCTTACATGACCAAGAAGCAAAAGAACTTTCTGCTTATTACGATACTGCTGGTGTCTCTCATCCAGATGCCCGGGCAGGCGACCTCGCCCGCGATAAACAAGATCCACACCGACGTCTTCCCCACGCTGCCGCTGTCGCTCATCCAGACCACGTTTTCCATAACGAGCCTCTGCGCGGCGCTCGGCGCTTTCATCCCGGCGACGCTCATACGCCGCGGGTTAGTCTCCAAGCGCGGTATCGTCGCGACCGGCATGTTCATGTTCGGTCTCGCCGCGATCCTCATATCCCTGATGAACACGCAGTACTGGCAGTTCGTCCTGGTCGCCGTCCTTGTCGGTTTTGCCGCAGCGATGTTCATCTCGCCCATGATAAGCGTCATGGTGGACAACTTCCACGGTGAGGAGGGACGGCGTGCGGCCGGCCTCCAGTCTGCGGCGAACGGCATCGGCGGCGTTGCCCTCAGCGTGCTCGGCGGCCATCTGGTAAACTTCCGCTGGTACGGCGGCTATCTGCTCCTGCTCGCCGGCATCCCGATCGGAATACTTGTCCTCCTGTCCTTCCCCAAGGGAAAGCTGCCGCGTATCCGCCGCAGCGAAGAGAGCGCGTCTTCCGTGACGCGGACGCGCCTCCACAGCGACGTATACTATTACACCTTCTTCGCCATGATGGCTATGTTCATGTTCATCGTCTGCGTAAGCAACATCTCCGTCCACCTGTCGCGCTCCGGGGTGGATAATTACACCGTCTACGCCGGCTACGCCACGGCGCTCATGATGGGCGGCACGTTCGTCGCGGGACTTCTTTTCAAAAAGCTTAACTCGCGGCTCGGCGATACGATGATGTCGCTCTCGTTCATCATGGTCTTCATCGGATACATGCTCATCAGCACGTTCGATACTTCCATCCCCGCCATCTTCGTCGGCGTCTTCCTCGCCGGCTCCTGCCTCGGGATCATGACCCCGCAGTGCATACACTCCGTGTCCAAGGTCGTGGACGAGTCGAACTCCGCCACCGCGACCGCGCTGCTCACCGCCGTCGCGCCCGGACTCGGCGCGTTCCTGTCTCCCGTCATCATGACGAATCTCACGACCGCCCTCGGGGGCGATTCGACCGTTTACCGTTTCCGCTTCGCGGCGATCGTCGGCATCTGCCTTGCGGTCATCGTCGGGCTCCTCAATCTCTACCGTTCCAAACGCCGCAGCACCAAGGCCGGCGGCGCTGAAATATAACTCCCGCACATCCCACATGGTTTGGAGGTCTGTATCTTGACAAAACAGCAGAAGATCCTGGTCTCGTCCATACTCATGATCGCGATGTTCCAGTATCCGAATATCGCGACGTCTCCGGCTGTGCATAAGATCCAGTCGGAGGTCTTCACAAACGTTTCCCTCTCCACCATACAGACGGTCATGGCCGTATCCAGCATCACGGCTCCGATCTCGTCGCTGCTGACGTCGTTCCTTATCCGGCGCGGCTACATGACGAAGCGTTTTGCCTCCATCGCCGGGATGGCGATCCTCGGTCTCGTCGGTGTGCTGACAGTGCTTTACCACTCCAAACTCTGGTTCCTCGGCGTGCTCTCCGGCCTTATGGGCTGGTCCGGCGGTATGTACGTTACCTCGGCGCTCAGCATACTGATAGACAGCTTTGAAGGAGATTTACGACGGCGTGTAACGGGGCTTCAGGCGCTGTTCGTCGGCGCCGGAGGCGTGCTGCTCAGCATCATCGGCGGCATACTTATCGAGATCAAATGGTTCTATTCCTATGCTTTCATGATGGTCGCGCTCCTCATCGCGCTGTATTCGATCTACGCGATCCCGAAGGGGGCCGGCGCCGTTGAAAAGGTCGAGGGTGATCAAGGCGTAACAACGAAGAAATCCAAGTTCAACGTCGACATCCTTTACTACGTCCTCTGCCAGTTCATGATGTTCTTCTTCTACCTCGTCTGCAACCACAACATCTCCGTACATCTGGCAAACGCCGGCGTCAAAAACTACTCGGTGGCTGCGGGCTTCGCCTCCGGATTTGCAATGGCCGGCTCGGTCGTGCTGTCCCTGTTCTTCAAGCGGCTCTCCAAACGCTTCGGCGATATGCTGATCGTCATCGGCTTCCTTCTCCAGGCCGTCGGCTACACGATGCTCAACCTCTGTGACTTCTCACTTGCGCTCATGATGTTCAGCGTGTTCCTCGTCGGTGCGGCGCAGGGCTCGCTCTCCCCGCAGTGCACCTTCTCTGTGTCAAAGCGCGTCGACCCGTCGACGTCCACAATAGCGATGGCGCTCGTCAGTACGGTCGCGGCAGGCTCCGGCGGCTTCCTTTCGCCCGTCGTCATCACGAACGTGACTACCGCGCTGGCCGGAAACGACACGAACTACCGGTATCAGTTCACCGCGTTTCTCGCGCTGGCCACGGCGATCATATTCTTCTTCCTCAACAAATACCGCGCAAAGAAGCAGGCGGGCATGTACGACTGATTTCCTGCGCGCAGATCTATCCCCCCGCCCGACGGGAGGGCGGCCGCATCCGCAGCCGCCCTCTTTCAATAAGGAGCTGATCCCATGACTGCAAAACAGAAGCGTTCCCTTGCGCTGACGCTGATCCTGATCGCGCTCATACAGATGCCGACGTCGGCTATACTGCCGGCCGTCAACAAGATCTATACGGAGGTCTTCACGGATCACACTCTCTCGTCGATCCAGACATCCATGCTGCTGACGGGCATAATGTCTCCGATCTCAGCGCTCCTCATGGCATTCCTCATCCGGCGCGGCGTCATCAGCAAGCGCGCTGTGGTCGTCTTCGGACTCTTCCTGCTCGGTTTTGTCGGCGTCCTGGCCATACTGCTGAACCGGCACTTCTGGTGTCTCGCGCTGCTCAGCGCGCTGATGGGATGCGCGGCCGGCTGCTACGTCAGCACGGCCACCAGCGTCCTTGTGGACTGTTTCGAGGGAGACGAGTGCCGCCGGATCGCCGGGATACAGGCGATCTTCCTGGGTCTCGGAGGCGCCGCGCTCAGCGTCTCCTGCGGTTTCCTGGCAAACACCCTGTGGTACGGCGGATACATCGTCCTCATGATAGCGATACCCATCGGTATCCTCGCCCTCTTCTCCGTCCCAGGCGGCAGGCTGAAGACCGATAAGGACGGCAAAGAGAAAGCCCCCCGCGCAAAGTTCAATTACGACGTGCTGTATTACGCCCTCGCCGTCTTTCTTCTTCTCTTCATTTTCACCGTGGCCACCGGCAACATCTCCGTCCATTTCGACAATGCCGGCATCCGCAACTTCTCGACAGCTGCCGGTTTCGCCGTCGCGGTCCAGATGCTCGGTTCGGCAGCCTTCGGTTTCTGCTTCCGTCCCCTGTCGGCTCGCTTCGGGGACATGCTGATCCCCGCCGCATTCGTATTCTGCGCGGCAGGACTTACGATCATAAACCTCTGCGATTTTTCCCTGCCCCTGATGTACCTTGGCATAGCGATAAACGGAATGTCGATGTCGATGCTGAATCCCCAGTGCGTCATGTCCGTCTCAAAGCGCGTGGATCCGTCTAACTCCGCGATTGCCGGCGCGCTCCTTCATTCCGCGGCTCCCGGTATAGGCGCTTTTCTGTCTCCCGTCATCATCACGAACATCACCATGGCGATCGCCGGCAACAGCACGAAATACCGCTATCAGTTCACGGCGTTCGTAGCTCTGGCCTTTGCCGCGATATTCTTCTTTTGCAACCTGTATCGTTCGAAAAAGGCCGGCAGCGAGCCTGCAGAACTGACCGGAGATGATTTCCGATGAGCGCCAATACGACAAAACAGAAGCTCGGTACGGCTCTTTACACTCTACTGCAGGACCGGCAGTTAAGCGAGATAAACGTGGCAGATATAACCGGTCTCTGCGGACTCAGCCGCAAAACGTTCTACTATTACTACCAGGATGTGTATTCCCTCGTCTACGGTTTCGTTGAGGACCTTTTCGACCGGATCGCATCGGAAGAGGATTACCGGTTCTGGCCGATATTCGAACGGCTGGCCCGGCTGGCAAAGGACAACAGCGAAGTAGTGCAGAACGTGTATAACTCCGTGGAACTCGATCTGCTGTATAACTTTCTTCACAGGACGCTGAGCAAATACTCCGTGAGGATCATGCGGAGCGAGATCGGCGGCGGTCCCTATCCCGACGAGGATCTTGCGTTGGCGGGAAATATGTGCTTAACGGCTATCCTGAGCGTTTTCCTCCAGTGGATACATTTTCATAACATCTCAGATATGGATGTGGAGATATCCCGCCACAGAGACAAGCTGCAGGGCTTCTCCCGCGTGCTGCTGGAACACATGAAACAGAACGAAGCGGCCGGAGAACCTACCGAAAGCTGACGTCAAACAAAACGAAAAAGAGATCGGAAGCGGCGCTTCCGATCTCTTTCTGTTTATGTACTTATGCGGCTGCAGATCAGTCGAAGACGATGGCGGCCTTGACGTCCTTGCCGGCCTTCATGTTGGCGAAAGCGACGTTGATGTCGTCGAGGCAGTACTTGCTGCTGACCATCTTGCTGAAATCGAACTTCTTCTGACGGGACTTGATGAACTGGAGAGCCCTGTAGAAGTGACGGATCTCGGCGCCGCCGGAACCGATAACGGTAAGGTTCTTCTGGAGGATGTAGTGCGGGATGAAGGTGGTCTCCTTGAGGGAGGTCTGACCAAGGATGAGGTATTTGCCGCCCTTCTTGATCATCTCCAGACCCTCTTCTACTGCGGGCGGGAAGCCGGAAGCCTCGATGACCACTTCGGGTCCGCGGCCGCCGGTGTACTCACGGATCATCTCGAGACGCTTCTTCGGATCGGTGATCTCGAAGATGTCGATGGTATGGGTCGCACCCCACTCCCTGGCAAGAGCGAGTCTCTCGGGAGGAGCGCCGACGACTATGATCTGGGTGGCGCCGCTCTCGACCGCGAGGAGGAGAGAATAGAGGCCGATGGGGCCGGCACCCTGGATGAGAACGGTGTCGCCGAGGGTGATGCCGCCGATCTTGTTCAGCTTCTCAAAGCCGGAGACGACGCTGCGGAAAGCGCAGGCCACGCCGATGACTTCCTCGTCGGTGAGCTCATCGGGGATCTTCAGGACCTTCGTCATCGGGGAGACATACTCATACTCGGAAAAGCCGCCCATCAGTCTGTCGAGGGGGGACATGCCGTAGCCGAGACGAAGCTCGCCGCCGATGTGGCTGCACATGGCGGGGGTGTTGGCGATATTGCAGTCGTAGCAGTCATAGCAGAAGGGGTGGCCCCAGATTATGCGGTCGCCTTCCTTGAGGGGCTGCTCAGCGGCGTCGCAGACACGGCCCTTGCCGAGCTTCGCGATGCGGCCGATCGTCTCATGACCCATGATGCAGGGAAGAGGCGGCTTGATGCCCATGCTGCCGGACTGGATGTGGATGTCGCTGCCGCAGACGCCGGCCATGGAGACCTTTACGAGGATAGCCTTGTCGGGGAGTTCCTGGGGAACAGGAACGTCGATGACTCTCAGATCTTCGCCGAACTCATAGAGAGCGGCCGCTTTACAGGTTTTCGGAATGTCAGCCATTGTTATACTTCCTTTCTTCCGGTTCCGCCTTCCGGCGGTAATAAATTGCGGGTTTTATAGTTTTTGCATGTACTTTTTGAATATCCTTATGGCCTTGTCCTTGTCTTCAAGAGACAGAAGGCCTATCGCAAAGAGGATATACCGACTGTCCAGCCAGAACTGAGGCTTTTCCGGTTTCAGCACCGCGGCGGACTCGTTCAGTCTCGCGGCGCCTTCCAGAACATACCTCGGATCGGCGGAGAATGCCAGCGGGCCTCCCGCGCCGATAACGGTCTTTATCTCCGTCAGATCCTTGCCGTGCTGGAGCCAGACTTCCCCGTTGCGGGTGTACTGGTGCTCGATACGGCCGACGTGGCGGTTCACCGCCGTCTTGACCGCCAGCCTTGCGAGCATCATCTGGTGATGCGTCTGCTCGTCTCCGCTGGGTATGCTGAGGAGCTTCTTCAGGCCTGCCATTACTTCGCCGTAATCGGTGACCTCGCCTTCGAATTCGACTCCCTCCTGCTTCGCGATGTCCACGAGAGTGTCGAGGTTGTGGAACATGCCGAGATCTCCCTCCACCGTGCGCTTCGCGTACGGTTCGGGCAGTCCTACCATGGCGACGCCCCCCTGATGGGGCGTTCCGGCCGCGACCGAATGGACGTCTGTGGTGGCGCCGCCGACGTCGACAAGCAGCAGCTCGCCGAGTCCCGGCTCCTTGTACGTTCCGTCCGCCAGCGTTCTGGCCGCCTCGAGGACGGCCGAAGGCGTAGGCATCACGACGGCGCCTATAGTGTTTCTGACCCGGGTTATTCCCTTTGCCTCTGTGATGCGGCTTATGAACATGCCGCGGATCATCTCGTTTACCGGGTCTATCTCAAGCCGCCCGAATTCCGGCATCACGTTCTTCGTGTACACCACGTTTTTGCCGGTGTCGTCGAATATCTCATGCAGTTCGTCGTGGGCGGATTTGTTTCCCGCGATTATGATGTTGCGGACTTCCGGCCCGGTGCGGGCCAGGACCTCCGCGTTATGCAGAATATTCCTCTTGTTTCCGCCGTCCGTACCGCCGGTCAGCAGGACGATATCCGGAGCCAGTTCCTCCAGTTCCCGCTGTTCGCTGCGGGACATCTCGTAGGAATAGGTCCCGACGACCTTAGCGCCCGCGCCAAGCGCGGCAAGGCGTCCGGCCTCCGTGGTATATTCCGGCACGAGGCCGATGCACGCCATCCTCAGCCCGCCGGCCGCGGAAGAACAGGCTACGGCGTTCTTTATATCATCATCGGTGACGTCTACGGTCTCCCTGAGCTTAAGGAGCGCATCGTTGAGCCCGGTCATGATATCCGTATCGACCGTCGTGGGCGCCTGTACGCGGGCGGCAAGCTCCTCTTTTTCAAGATCGAACGCCACGACCTTGGTAAAAGTGCTTCCGAAGTCGATAAAAATACGTACCCTGCTCATTCTGCGATATCCCTTCCGATGAGACTGCCCTGTTTTTCCGGGCCGTGAATTGGACCGGTCCCCCGCAGAAGATCTGCGGGGAACCGGCTTCTTCTGTGATCCGTCACGGCAGACGCGCTACGGCGTCATGCCAGTGTCCTTCAATTGGCCCGGCTCAGGCCCAGACGAGCAGCTTGATGATCTCGCTGACGTCTTCGAGGTTCTCAAGGTTCCTTACGAGCTCTACGATCTTGTCTGCGTTCTCCTTGGAGAGCGGCTTCTCGGCGCACTCTCTGAGATCGTAGAACTTGGCGGCGCACTGATCGAAGGAGAGCGGGCAGTCCGGAGAACCGGTGGCGGTCTCGGTGTACTCGACCTCGGTGCGGCCGTCCTTGGTGATGACGGTCACGCGGGCCGGCTCAAGACCGGTGCTGTTGAGGGACTTGTCGAGCTCCATCTCGATCTTGTTGGAGACGTTGAGGATGTTCTGGTCATGGATGGCTTCCTCGGTGAAGTTGTTGAGGGAGACCTTGCCGTATGCGAGAGCGGTGGAAACGCCCCAGGGGATGCTGAACTGGCTGTCGACCAGGTTGCGCGGATTCTTCTTCGCCTCGATGGGCTCGCAGAGGAGGTACGTCGGGCCTTCGCCGACGGCAATGATGACCTTCTCGATGTCCTCGGGCTTCACGTTGTGGTTGTTGTAGAGTCTGATTGCGCAGTCGATGGCCGGGTGTACGCCGCGGCAGCAGGAGTACGGCTTGACGGAGATGTTGGTGCTCTCCCATCTCTTGCCGAGGTCGCCCACGAGGATGTCGCGGGAGTAGCAGTTGCCGTGATATACCTTGTAGTAGCCGCTGACGCCCTCAAAGGTGTTGATAGCGCCGGTGACGCCCATATCCGCGAGTCTGGCAGCGTAGATACCGCCTCTGACAGCGAAGCCGGGGCCGAGTCTCTTGGTCATGACGCCGTCCTTGACAGCCTGACCGTTGCCGCTGGACTGATGATACGCGATGCCGATGGCGCTGACTATCTTGTCCTCGGGCATGCCCATGATCCTGGAGGCGATGGCCGCGGCGGTCATGTAGCCGTTGAGGGTGGTGAAGTGCCAGCCGTACTTATGGATGTTCTCGCCGGGTCTGGTGGCGAGGCCCATGCGGCAGATCATGTCGCCGCCGAGAGCAACGGCGGTGATGAAATCCTTACCTGAGAGCTTGCCGACGAATTCGCCGACCGCAAGGGACGTGGGGATGGATACGACGCCGGGGTGCATGACAGCCTGCTCGTGAACGTCGTCAAAGTCAAGGGTGTGCGCGCTGGTAGCGTTGCACTGGGCAGCGTTGGTCACGGGGACCTTCACGCCGGGGCCGAATACGGTGGCCTGCTCCGCGCCGCCCATCTCAAGGGTGAGCGCTCTGACTTCGTTCGCGCCGACCTTGGTGGAGCCGCACATGGCAACGCCGAAGTAGTCGAGGATCTGGATCTTGGTCGCTTCGACGACCTCTTTCGGGAGGTCTTCGAATTTACATGTTGCAAAATGTTTTGCAAATACGCCGCTGGCATCCATAGTGATTTTTCCTCCTTAAAATATATGGTTGTGTTGATTTAGCTGCATCAAAGCAGGACATATAAATACATATATAGTTTAACATGCATTCGTATTAAAATCAAATCAATTTTGCCGTCCGGCAGATAATAATGATACACATCAGATTATGGTTTTCAACAGGAAGAAACACCGGCCTGATCATCCGCGATCGGGCCGGTGCTTTCATGCTTCTGCATGAGATAATTATTCTTTTTCCTTGACGCTCTCTACGATGTCCCATCCTTTCACGGTCCTCATCGCCGCGAGGTGGCTGGCGATCATATAGAGAAATACAAGCGCGGCCGTGATGATGTATTCCTTCACTCCGTTGGCGTAAATGTATTCTCTTGTAGGTATCGTTACATTGTCGAGCGCCGCCTGCGCTACGAGCCGCCCCGCCGGAAAACCCAGTATGCATGCGACGATAAACTGCAGAACAGACTGGGAGAACCAGCTTCGCGATATCTCGCCGTGCTGGAAGCCGAGCGTCCGCAATATGCACAGTTCCTTTTTCTTTTCGAGGAGGTTCGTCCTCGCTGTGTTAAGGACGATCACAAACCCTATGATCACGGCGAACATGATTATGACCCATGCGCAGAGGTCGTACGCCTGCAGGAGCCGAACGCTCCCTTCATAAGCGAGACGCGTGAATACTGTGTAGATATATCCTTCCTGTTCAGCCAGGTGTTCCAGCAGCTCCTGTTCGTCCGCTTCGTCGATATTGCAGATCACGGCGCCGAGGTCTTCCCTCCCCAGGTCTGCCGCGGTCTCGGACGAGACATACTGCGAGCGGCTGACGCACTGGAACGACAGCGCTTCTACTCGGACCGGCTGACCGTCGACCAGGACTTCTTCGCCGACTGACGCGCCCAGCGAGTCGGCAAGGTGCCGCTCCAGCACGATGCCCGTAGACGGGACTTCGATGCGGTCGCCTGAACGGTCGAATATACCAAGAAGGGCTGTCCCCTGCTGCGGCGCGTTAACGACAGCGTTTTCAGTCCTGCCGCCAAAAGATATCTCGGAATTGTACCATGGCAGTTTCTCAACGTTGCGCAGAAACCCTAGTCCTTCAAGCCCGTCCAGCGTGTCGTCCGGGATCGGTCCGCTGAAGAATATCTGACAGTCGTAGTGTATCCGCTCATCGAACGTCTCGTGAAGAATGTGCGAGCGCGAAGAGAAAAACGCCAGCGACGCAAAGATCATCATCACGGACGCGGCGAGACATATGGCGGAAAAGACGAAACGGAGCCTGTTCCGCAGAAGCGAGGTGATGCTGAATTTCGTCATCGGAGAAGCGTTCCGCGTGAGTTTTGCAAGGACCGCGGGGATGCGGACCGTTGACGGGGCCGGACGTGACATGGCTTCTGCGGGCCGGATCTTCGCTATATACGTCGCGCTTATCACCGTAGCCAGCTGTCCTATCAGGAGCGTCGCGGCGACTGATATGACCAGCATCTTAACATCGACCAGATGGTCGAAGACAGGGATCGGAAAGTAGTTCCGGTACATAGCGCCGACATATATCCCCAGCGCACGTCCCAGGCCGACGCCGACTGCCACAGCGGCTGCGGACACGATAAGGTTGACTGAACAGAACAGCCTTCGGATACTGCCGACGGTGAACCCGTTGGCGCGCAGTATGCCTATCTCTCTCCGGCACTGACGTATGATCAGCGACATGAACAGAAACACGATGACCAGCAGAACGACGAAGAACACTTCCGGGATAAAAACTGACATCGTGCCTATCGGGTGCAGAGCGGCGTTTATCCGTCCTCTGACAGCCGAATCGGAAGATGTGTATTTATACCCGCACTCCAGACCGCCGAGGGCGTCCGCAGCCAAAGCGAGCGTTCTGTCCGGATCGGCGTCATCTTCAAACCAGAGAAGGAACTGATTGCATTTATCGCCGAACCGGGACCGGTCAAGCTTGTCCAGAGCCGTTTCAAGGGCTTTCTCTGCATCATCCAGCTCGTTCTGCCTGGCAAGGAAGTCCGCTTCCGCACTGTCAAATTCAAGCTGCTTCTCAGCGAGGTCCTGCTCTGCATCATGGATTGCCCTGCCGCCGTCCTCAAGCGTCTTCACCGCATTCGTGTATTCCCGCTCCATTTCAGCGAGCCGGGCTTCGGCCGAACGGAGCTGCGCGTATCCGGAGTTCAACTGCGCCTGAGCGGAATCTATCTGCGCCTGAGCTCTGCTCAGCTCGTCCCACGCCTCTCTCACCGGGGCGGCCTTTGCGTTGAGTTCCTCCTGCGCAGCATCAAGTTCCGCGCGCTTCCTGTTTACCTCCGGCCACGCGGAGTCTATTCTCGCCTGTTTATAACTCAGTTCGGCCCTGGCGTCGTTGATCCTTTTCAGGATCTCAGATGGTATATAAACGTAGTTCTGTCTGACGTATGCTTCCTGGGCGTCGAGTTCTTCAGTGGCTGCGTCGATCTCCGCCTGCCCGCTGACGAGTTCTGTCTCTGTCGCACGGATCTGCGCGTATCCGCTGTCTATCTCCGTCTGGGAAGAATCCACCTGCGCCTTGGCTTCTGACAGTTCTGCGCGCTTTGGTGCCAGCGCGGCTGATCTGCTGTTCAGTTCAGCCTGTGAAGCGTCAAGACTGGTCCTGTTTGACTGGATGCTGCTTCGGGCCGAGTTCATCTCGGATTCAGCCGCCGCGAGGGCCTCTGTCCCTTCGTCGTACTCTGCCGTGCGCTCCTCGAGAAGCTGTTTTGCGCCGCTGAGCGCCGTGCGGGCTTTCTCCAGTTCTTCACGGCCGTCGTCAAGAGCCTTTTTTGCGTCATCCAGCTCCTGCCTCTTGTCGTCAAGTCTTGCGACCGATTTGTCGTAGAAGATGTCGGAAGCCTTTTCGACCTGTCTGTGCGGGATATACGCATATCCGAAATCGGCGTTTGAGTCCCAGTCGCCGTTCGTCGGCTGAACGGCGAGCGTCTCCGGCATGGATACGAGGGCGCTGATAAACACCTCGTACCACTCGTCGTCCGCTCTGCAGAGGAGCGTATCGCCGGCATGTATCCCGTTCACGTCCGCAAAGCTGTAATCCAGGTACGCCTCGTCTGCTCCCTGCGGATCGGCGGTCGACCAGAAGAAGAACCGCTGCAGATCATCCTCGTCGTAGGAAAACACGCGAACGGACAGATACCGCCCGGAGTGATCAGTCACGACTGTATCCGCGAATATCCGGGCGTCCGCGTCGCGCACGCCGGGCACTGCGAGTATGTAGTCGAGTCCGGAGAGGTCTGTTGTCTCGGTCGCCAGGTATGCGTCCGGATAGTTGTATTCGTCGAGATATCTGGACATGGCTCTGTCTATCGACAGATAACCGCTCGACAGACCGATGATGATGGTGCATCCGAGAGCCGAGACCACAGCTGTGCCGAGCAGCAGTTTCCAGTATTTCCTGATTATTGGAAACAGCAGCCTTCTCATACGGTCACCACTCTATCTCCTCCGCGGTAACGGGATCCTCGTTCTCCCACTCTTCGATGATCCTGCCGCTGCGCATGCGGATCACACGGTCGGCCATTTTGCCGACCTCCTTGGTATGAGTAACTATTATGACTGTCTTTCCGTGCTCCCGCACGAGGTTTTCCAGTTCGGCCAGGATCTGTTTTCCCGTCTCATAGTCAAGCGCGCCCGTCGGCTCGTCGCACAGAAGGAGTTTCGGGTCCTTGGCCAGTGCGCGGGCGATGGATACGCGCTGCTGTTCTCCGCCGGAGAGCTGCGTCGGGTAGCTGTCGCCCTTCTGCTGTATACCTACGATCTCCAGAGCTTTCTCTACTGCGTCTGGATCCTTCGACACGTCGGCGGTCATGGCGGTATTCTCGCGTACCGTTAGTTCCGCGATGAGATTGAAGGACTGGAAAACGAAACCGACGTCATTCCGTCTGTATGCGGTAAGCTCTTTGTCCCGCATTGCGCAGAGATCTCCTTTTTCGGTGACGATGGAACCGCCGTCAGGCGTATCGACCCCGCCGAGCATGTTCAGAAGCGTGCTCTTTCCGCTGCCGGAACTGCCGAGTATCACCAGAAGCTCACCTTCATAGATATCGAGAGAGACCGACGAAAGCGCGTGCACCGCGCTCTCGCCGATCCCGTATGTTTTATCAAGTGACTTTGCGCTTATAAGGACATGCTTATCTTCGTTCATCAGGCCTGCTCCTCAAGATATGTCACGATGTCTCCGACTGTCACGAAATCCATGATAGCCCTGTCCGGGACCTCGATGTCAAACTCCTCCTCGAAGGCCGCCACGATGGAGATAACGTCGAACGACGTCAGACCGAGATCGGACACAAGGACCGAGTCCCGGGTGATCTCCTCCGCCTCTGAGTATTCTCTGAGTATTCCGATAACACGTTCAAGCATGGTTCACCCTCCGTATCTGTATTCACAAATCGCCGTTATTCGTAAAACTCCGCTATCTGACGGTCACCGTCCTCCGTTCCCTTTTCAAGAACGGTGAGGACCGTGCCGAGGAGCTCGTCCGCGTCCCGATCCGGTATCTTGGTATTGTAGTCAAAATGGCACTTGAAACAGCCGTCGGCGCCCCAGTCTTCAATGGTAAAAATCGTCATGTCCGAACTGTATTTACAGTAATACTGTTTGCATTCGATGCCGCTGAAGGCATCGAGAGAGGCCTCCATATAACTGACCCATACGTCATAAAGGTATTTTCTCTGATCCTGGATCTGTGTGGCGCCCTTCTGATGCCGGAAACCGGCAAAGGATACATCGCGGACACGCTCCAGCACATCGGCGAACCTGTCCTCATCATGCATCTCTATAAGGAGCGGCACGTCTCTGACGAACATGCCTGTTGTATTTCGCTGACGCTTGCCGGTGCGGTTCAGCGTAACCGATCCGACATAAAACAGATCACGTTTCAGCCTGCCGTGCATGTAGACACAGACAGCAGTGAGAAACAGAATATACGGTGTCAGCTCGTGTGCAGCCGCGAAATCGCGGATACGCTTCGACAGATCAGTGTCGATCTCCACCGTGCTTCTTTTTGACCTCAGGGAAGTGTAGGGCTTAGGCCAGAGCCTTGACGGCTCGGAGCATCTCTCGAGCTGCTCCGCCATGAACTGTCTGTCCTTCTCGCAGCGTCTGCTGTTAACAAAGGCTTTTTCGCTCTCGATGAATTCCTGGAAGTCGTACGCTTCCGGCTGTTCTCCGTTCAGGATCGAAAGAAACTGGTTCGCGACAAGCCGCACGGTCCAGCCGTCCGCGATGGCATGGTGCAGCTTGACAACGGCGCCGCTTGCATCCGGCAGTTCAATAAGGATCACATCGCAGCAGGCCGGCTCGCTCTTCGGAAGGCCAAGCTTTGCGCGTGTAAAGACCGAACCGATCCTGTCAAGCAGGATGTTTCCTACGAGCTTCACCGGGGGTTTGGCCGACTTCCAGGCGCTTTTCGGCAGGCCTGTCCCCTCGGACCGCCTGTCCAGGTTGAGCGGGATCGTAGCGTAGGCGCTGCACCATGCGTCCATATCTTCGCGCGTTGCAAAGCGCTTGACTCTGAAAACGCGTTCCTTGAAAGGCCTGGCCTCCTGATAGACTTTTCCGTCTTTCTCGACAAAACACGTGCGAAGCCCGCTGTTTATGCGTAACACCTCGTTTGCCGCACGCTGAAGCGTTTCGGTATCTATCCTCTGCGGCAGAAGCATGCTTCCGCAGAGGATACAGGCGCGGCTCGCTCCGCGGCGGTCTCCGTAGTACATAAGCAACTGACTGGTGTGTAATTCATACATGGTCTTCACTGCCTTACAGCGCTTCAGAAGCGCTTGATTTTCTGTGTCGTTGTTTTCAGAAACGGCGTCTCGCGGAATTTGACGCTCTGTATCCTTTTGTACGGCGGGAGCTGCCGGTTCATCTTCATGACGGCGTCGTATATGCCTTCTGCGTCTTCGGCGTAGATCTCAGCTGTGATGACACCGTTCTCCTCTCTGACTACCGCTTCCTCTATGCGTTCGAGCTCCATGAGTTTCCGTTCGAGCTCTTCGGGGGAGACGTTTTCGCCGTTCGAAAGGATTATCAGGTTCTTTTTGCGCCCGGTCACATACAGATAGCCGTCCTCATCCAGATAACCGAGATCACCTGTATAAAACCATCCGTCCCTGAGCGCTTCCGCGGTCGCGGCTTCATCCTCATAGTATCCGACCATCACATTATCGCCGCTGACGCAGATCTCGCCGTCTTCGATGCGCACCCCGCATCCGCTGATCGGCTGCCCGACGCTGCGGGCACGCTCTTCTCCGAGACGGGAAAACGTGACCAGCGGCGAGCATTCGGTAATGCCGTAACCGTTCAGGATGCGGATACCGAAATCGTCCATCCCGTCAATGTACGCCTGGTCGAGATAAGCGCCGCCGCATAGTATGTTTTTAAGGTTCCCGCCGAATTCTGCGAGCACCGGCCGAAACAACCGACGCCGCAGGTCTATGCCTACGCGACGCAGAAATCTGCTCAGGGAGACCAGGCGGCGGAGTGCTTTTTCGGAACCTCGGTCGGCGGCCGCTTTCCATATGGTTTTATACATGCTCTCCACGTACAGCGGGACAACGGCAAGGTTTTCAGGAGAATACTGTTTCAGTTCCTTCTGAAAATGCCGGAGGCCTTTGCTGATATACGCGCAGGATCCGCAAATGTATGCGCCGAGAACGTTTATTGTAAACGAGAATGAGTGGTGAAGCGGCAGCGTTAGGACTGACGGCCCGGTCAGCCAGAGGCTTTTGATCCCGTTCAGTATGTCAGAGACGAAATTCCTTTGCGAGAGCATGACGCCCTTCGGGTCTCCGGTAGTACCGGAAGTGAACAGGATGGCGCAGACGGCGTCTGGATCAGTCTCTCCTTTGGGTAAGACTGCATCCTCGCTCTCAAGGATACCCTGTATATCTCCCATCGCAATATGCTCAGGCACGATACCGCCGCCGAGCATGTCCTCCGCGACATCATGGTAGCTGTCTGAGCAGATGAGCGCACTGACGGGGCAGCGTATGAGCAGGGTCCTGAGTCCTTCCGAGTCGAAGTCCTTGTCAAGTGGAACTATCACTCCGCCCGTTACGACCGCTGCCAGATAGGATACGATCCACAGGTAGCTGTTCTCTCCGAGCAGCGCAAACCGGCTGCGCTCGGGAAAGCGGCGGGTCAGGTACGCCCCGAATCTGCATACATCCGCCCAGAGGCCCGCGCAGGTGACGGTAACGAGATCTTTCCCGTTTCTGTATTTTATTATGGGCATTTCCGGCGTCTCTTTGACCCGGAGCTCAAGGATACCTCTTATATCTTTGATATCTGCAGAGGTATACAGTTCGTTGTCCTTCATGTCTTCCCTGTCATCTTATTTATTATTTATTCATGGCCGCCGATAAATATTGGCGGCCATGAATGATCACGCGTGCGGGATCACGTTCTTTATCAAGCCCACACTATAAGCTTTTCGATCTCACGGATGTCTGCAAGGTTCTCTATATCCCTGACGAGCGAGAGGATCTTCTTTCCGTTCTCTGCCGGGATGGGCCTGTCCGCACTGTCAAGACAGCCGAGGTATTTCTGCACGACGTCCTCGAAGCTCAGCGGATCCTCCGGAGTTCCCTTCGGGTGGGTGAGCATGACGGAATAAACGTTGCCGTCCTTCATCGTGACCGTGACCTTCGCGCGTTCGAAGTCGCCGATATCCATCTCCTTCGTGTGCTCGACGGAAGTGATCTTGTTCGACACCTTCAGGATGGCGCGGTTGCGGATGCCTTCCTCGGAGTCGGTATACTCTCGAAGAGTCGCGCGGCCGAGCGCAAGGCCGCAGGAAACGCCCCACGGCACGCTGAACTGGCTCACGACGATATCCGCTGGATTGGCCTTTACCTCCAACGGTGTGCAGAGCAGGCCGAGAGCTCCCTCGCCGCACTCGATATCTATCTTTTCAATCTCGTCGGGGTCGATCTTATAGTCCTCGCGCAGCTTCAGCGCGCAGTCAATGAAGTGGTGTATGCCTCGGCAGCAGGGATACGGTTTTATGGAGACGCGCTCGCTCTCCCATTTCTTTCCGAGCCCATCGAGGAGCTTTTCTCTGTCGTAATCGTCGCCGTGGTATACCTTGTAGAAGCCCCATTCGCCTTCCATTATGCGCTTTGCGGCCGTTACGCCCTTCTGTGCGAGGAGCGCCGCGGTGATGCCGTTTCTGACAGAAAGGCCAGGACCCAGTCTCTTTGCCAGACCGCCGTCTTTGACGGTCTGGCCGTTGCCGGCCGTCTGGTGATATCCGAGGCCCATGGCGGCTACCGCTTTGTCGAAGTCCAGGCCGAGGAGCCGCGCGGCGAGCAGAGCGGAGACCATGGAACCATTTAGCGTCGTGTAGTGCCAGCCGTAGGGAATGACGTTGCGCCCCGGGTGGAGCGACGTGCCCATGCGGCAGATCATGTCCCCCGCCAGCGCGACGGCGGTAATGAGTTCTTTTCCTGTCATGCCACCTATGTAGTCCGCTAATGCGAACGATGTCGGTATTGATACAACGCCGGGGTGCATGACAGCGTCCTCGTGCATGTCGTCAAAATCGAGACAGTGGCCGGCGGTGGCATTGCACTGCGCGGCGAACGGGACCGGCAGTTTCTTCCCACTACCCCAGACTGTAGCCTGTTCCGAACCGCCGAAGCCCTCGTAAAGCTCTCTCACCTGCCCGGACCCAGGCTTTGCCGCGCCCGCGACAGCTACGCCTATATAATCCAAGATCTGCTTTTTGACCTCGGAGACAACGTTCTCTGGCAGGTCTTCGTATTTTGTCTCAAGGAAAAGTCTTACGAATACGTTGCTCGCGTCCATATTGTTTACGTCCATGCTTTTCTCCCTTCCGGCGCATCTGCCGCGAGTGTTTTCGCAATAATTCTACCATGATGAAGGAGGAAAACGCAACCTATTCCTCACTCGTATAGTGGCTTTCCCAAAAGAGAATATCTTGATGCTTTGCACGTGAATTAGGATTACCAGTAAACAGGTGTATTGACAAGCACATGGAAGAGGCATTATGGGCAAACCCCTAAAAAGAGCACTAAATAGTTTAACACCATATTACATCACAGATATCCGCTTCACACTACTGTCTTTTATGCTTTTGTCACCCGAAAACGGATCAAAATGTTCCTTCATGCAGGTCAGATTCACTGTGTTATTCTCTGTAAATAAATTACGGATACTAAGATGATTGTTAAATACATTCCACAGTATCAACGTACAGTATTCAAACGGCAATCTTAAACTGGCACTACCCCCACATGGTACAAATAACATGTTTCATACCATTTTCTTTCTAGATTAAATTTTTAGAAAAGCGATAACGGCGGAATTCCCTGAAATATCAATGGATTCCGCCGTTTTTACCAACACAATTTGTGCTATAAGCCTCAATAGAGTTTGTTTCGCTGTGAGAGACTTCCGACGTGTCCGCAATCGTATACTTCACTGTGCCGCATGACAAAGAGGAGGCGGCCGCAGCCGCCTCCTCTTCATCAGTTTTTATCTGGTTTCTTCTTTTTGTTCTACCCCAACAATTGACAATGAACCAATAAAAGCGGTCTTCTGGTGGTGCTATATGCACTCACAGAGACCGCTTTCAGCAGCTGAGATACTAAAAGTCATGCCGACAGATAAAAGCATCGCAGCTATTTATAACAGGATATCTACTCGTGGAAAGCTCGAGTATTC
>JAFZSD010000072.1 GCA_017619535.1 Oscillospiraceae bacterium
AAGCAGCGGGAAGGTAGCGTTGTAGCTGAACTGCTGTACGGCGCCTTCCGCCGAAGACATCGCCGAAGTCTCCTGCGCGCCGGCGCATGAATAGTAATGCGCGGTCTTGGTACGCTGGTTGACAAGGATGAACCCCACGTTGGACTCGTCTCCCACTACGGAGGTGATACCGGTGTAGAGCCACACGTCGTCGTCCTGAGCGATGTAGTTATAGCCGTCCGTCGTCCTTGTGCAGTCCGACTGTCCGAAGAAGGCGTTGAGAAAACCGTTGTGGTATTTGCCGTAATAGTCGTACTGCTTGATTATGAGATCCGCCGTGTAGACTCTGTCTACCCACTGCGGGATGTCCTGAACGTCGTAGTAATTGCACTCGCCGTTTATCGCGTTCATAAGAACGATCCCTTTGGCGTCTTCTCCGCCGAAGAGGCCGATACGTTTGGTGATCACTGTGGCAACCCAGTAGGGCGTTCCTTCCTCGTCCACTTCAAAGTTCACATCGGTGAACATAGCCGTCGGATACTGCAGGCGCAGATGCCTCTGGACTTCGCGGAAGAACAGTTCCGACGGAGAATAGTGCATGCCCTCCGCCGTACGCACGACACTGACCTCCTGGGATACCATGTCTATCGATATGTATGCCGGAAGGCCGCTCTTCCTGTTGTTGATCCATTTGAAAAAGTCGCCGTAGTTCAGATATGTCACGCGGACCGGTCTGTCTTTGTAATTGATCTGTGCGGTCGAATCATCTACCGCGAACTGGCTCACGAGATCCGACAGCTCTCCCAGTTTTCTGTCCGCGAGAACGTTCGCGGAACCGCTGTCCAGCATGGGTATCTGGTCGAAGGAAATCTCGGCCACGTCGGAGGCAAAATCGCTCTTTTCCACAGAGATAAGGCTGCTGTAGGCCTTCGGGTGGAAGATGACCGAAGAGATGATGCCGCCGATGATGACCGCAGCCAGGAGCACCGCTATGATTATCCCGGGAACGGTACAGTGCTTCTTTATCATGCGGAAGCCTTCCGCCGGCGTGAAGTCGCTCTTGATCCCTCCTATGGACAGGAGCGTTAGGACGCAGTAGACCGCGAACACCAGTATGAAATACGTATACATCTGCGTCGCCTGGAAGTTCATGGGCGGCAGCATGAAATAGTAGAGCACCAGGGCAAAAACCACGGTGATTATAATATTCCTTACCGTTTTCTTTCCGGTCTTTCCCGTCTTTCCCGTCTTTATGTTTATGGTCTTAACGGTGCCGTTCATCATAGACCTCCCTTTGCCGTCTGTCACAGTTTTTGGAACACTTGCTTTAATGGTTAGTATATCATGTTTATCTCTTGAATACAAATTCAGTTTTATCTGCATGAAAGACCGCCGCGGCAACGCTTTCTGCGTTTCCGCGGCGGTTTATTTGCTTTGAGTATTGCCCGGCGGCTGCTCAGTCTCCCTTGGGCAGGACTGATGCGATAGTGTTCGCAAATCCGGAGAGCGGCATCGTCTGCAGCGTGATCTTGCCCGGTCCGGTCACCACCGTGTTGAAAAGGCCCTCGCCGCCGAAAATGGCGTTCTTTACACCTTTTACTGTCTGGATATCGATGTCCACGGATACGTCCGCCAGGGCGAGATTGCCCGTATCGACGATCATCTGCTGGCCGGGCATGAGCTCATACTCAACTGCCGAACCGTCGATTTCAAGGAAGGCGAGGCCTCTCCCGGACAGTTTCTGCATGATGAACCCTTCGCCGCCGAAAAACCCGGCGCCGATCTTCTTCTGGAAATGTACCGACAGCTCGACTCCCGCCGTCGCGGCGAGGAAAGCCGACTTCTGGGCTATGAGCGGCTTGTCCGGAGTCACCTCTACGACGCGGATGGCGCCGGGGAAACTGGACGCGAATGCGATCATCCCGGGGCCGCCCTCTGCGGTGTAGATGTTCTGGAAGATAGATTCTCCGGAGAACATGCGTCCGAAGACCTTTCCCAGTCCTCCTGCCGAGGTCTGCATCCTCATATTCGGGCTCATCCATACCATGGAGCCCTTCTCGGTTATCATGCTCTCTCCTGCCTCAAGGTCGCAGATCACGACCGGCATGGGTTCGCCCTGGATCTGATATTTCATGTTAAGCCTCCTGTTTTTTGATATCTGGCAGCGCCTCAAGGCGCCCTGGGATCATTTTTGCGGTGCGCGTTCGTCGCCCATAAAGAACACGGCGACCGTGCCGGGTCCGCAGTGGGACGCTATTATCGTGCCAATATCGCAGATGCGTATCTCGCCCGTAATATTGGGGAATCTTTCCTTAACGGCATCCCGGGTCATCTTCGCGGTCTCAATGCAGTTAGAGTGGCATACGAAGCACTTGCCGGAGTAATCCCTGCCGCCTTCCGCGTGCTGCTCCATTGTGTCGAGAGTCGTCTGGATCGCTTTCCCTATGCCGCGCACCTTGCCGTAGGCGATTATCCTGCCGCCGTCGTCGAGGCGCATGATCGGGCAGATGTTCAGCACCGTGGCGATCATGGCGGTCGGACCGGACATGCGGCCGCTGCGCCTGTAGTAGTCCAGCCGGGTGGAGTAGAACTGGTGATGTATCTTCTTCGCGTGCGCCGTGACCCAGTCGGCTATCTCATCCATGCTGCAGCCCTGGTCGCGAAGATCTGCCGCGTAGTCGACGAGAAGGCCGTATCCTGATGAACTGCAGTACGAGTCTATGACCGTGATCTTCCTGTCGGGATACTTCTCGCGCAGGTTCTCCGCGGCGATATAAGCGTTCTGCACCGACGGCGTCATTCCGGAGCCAAAGTTTATATGCAGGAGGTCCTTGCCCTTCTGGAGCTGTTCATCGAAGAATTGTTCGTATTTGTAAACGTTTATCTGGGACGTCCTGGGCATCTTGCCGTCCTCTATGAACTTGTAGAATCTCGGCAGGGCTTCGGGATCGCGGAGCATATCGTCCTCATATTCCTCCTCATCGACGTAATACGAGTAGAACAGGACGGGTATGTTCCGGCCGTTCACGTAGGAAAACGGCAGGTCGACGGTAGATTCGCACGAAAGGATAAAGTCATTTGCCAATGAGATCAGCTCCTTGTCATATCGTTTCTTCGCCCGGTCCCCGGAACGTAACCGGCCGGCAGTATTTGCTGAAAGACATTATATCATACCCAGCCGCGGATTTCACTCGCTTGCCGCGCTTTTTTCATGAGTTTTTTCATATCACCCCAGAAGTTCGGCGAGGACTTTCACGAAGAACACCGCCAGCACGGTGAGCATCACCGGTTTTACCGCCCGCGCGCCTTTTTTGTCGAATACGCGCGTCCCGAGATAATTGCCTGCGATACTGAAAACGCCGGCTGCGAGTCCGAGCGTTATCATCGCCTGACCGTGTATCAGGAACACCGTCAGCGCGGAGATGTTGCTTGAAAAGTTTATGGCCTTCGTTATTCCGTTCGCCGTAGTAAGACGCATGCGGGCGACCGTCGTCAGAAAGAGTATGAGAAACGTGCCTGTCCCCGGCCCGTAAAAGCCGTCGTACGCCCCTATGACCGCGGCAACGATCACGGCAAGAAAGATCGTCATGCCCCGGCTGCGTGGCTCCTTCTCCGTCAGAAACGTCCTGCTGGTCAGCACGAACGCCGCGGTCACGGGAAGCAGCACAAGCATGATGATCTTCAGCGCGGTGTCATCCACCAGCAGCGATAGTCTCGCACCCGCGCTTGAACCGGCTATCGCGAAAGCAGCGCAAAGGACCGCCGGCCTCCAGGGAATGTATCCCTCCCTGGCGTAACGGAAGACAGCCGCGGACGTCCCCATGGACGAGCTCAGCTTGTTCGTCGCTATCGCGGCATGCGGCGGCAGCCCCGCGATCATGTACGCGGGGAGCGATATGAGCCCGCCTCCGCCTGCGATCGCGTCGATGAACCCGGCGATCAGCACCAGAGGGCAGACGATAAGGTACTTGATGAACATATTCCCCATCACAGCCATTTCGAGATCTATGCAACCTATGCAACCAATATAACAGAAGCGTCTGCGCCGTTCAACAGCAGCGCCTGTCCGGTTTCCCCGAGGGCACGGAAAGGCTACCATTTTTCACGCCGTTGTGTTAAAATCATCTTGACCGGATCAGAAAAGCGTCCGAAGGAGGAATACCATATATGTCAAACGAAGAAAACGCCGGCCGCAGCGTCGTAACCGGCTTTGAACTCGCCGCCTCGGCTCTCCCGCTGCTGGCGGAGTTCGGCTACGCCGGGAGTTCCGACGAGTTCCCGCGCATGGAAAAGGCGGAAGAACAGATGGAGACCGTCGTACGGGATATAGCCAAAGAGTTCGATAAACGCAGCTGGCTGGATACGGCGGCGTTCGCTGCCTGTTGCGCCTACGCCGGCATCGGCTGCGTATGCATCCTCAAGAGCGGCAGCGGTATCTGCTGCGAGAAAGGCGTCGTGGAGACGCTGGCCGAGCCACGCGGCTTTGAGAACATGGACGAGTATGTGACGGACATCTCCGGTCTCGGCTACTCCACGCGATGGGGGCAGGAACTGCAGGAGCACCTCTGCGCGCTGACCGCCCGCGTCCTAGACCCGCTCGCAGAGATAACGGAAGAGGACGGCTCCTTTGGCGCACAGATGCAGGAATGCTTCGACGCGATGTACCTCGTCGGAGTCGCTATCGGCATGTCCCTGCTCCGATCTATCTGAGACCGGCAGACAACAAACAGGCGAAGCCGGCAGATCGTCCTGCCGGCTTTTCTTATTATTCGGTCTGTTATCCGTACAGCGCATCGCACCCTGCTTGACATATCCGGAAAACATGGTATCATCAACTGTATTAATGCAAGTAATACAGTTTGGACATTATTATCTCTTTTTTGAACGGCACGGAACGATCCGCGTTCCGCGGACGTCATAAGAAAAGCGCCGGCGTACCCGCGTCCGGCGTTTCAGCAGAACTACTTTTCACGGAGGAACACTGGCAATGAGAAACAAACGTGCGTCCATATCAGTCCTTGTTCTGGCGGTGATCCTGATTCTTTCCGGCTGCGGCGGCGGTTCAGATACCGCCGTTCCCGTCGAGTCGGTGGGCATGATAACCGGCACAGGCGCGTCGCTGATGTTCGACAGTTACGCCGGGATCGTAGAATCAGGCGAGACCGTGAACATCGAAAAGGACGAGGGGCTCGAACTCAGCGAGATATGCGTCTCGCCCGGAGACCTGGTGAGCGAAGGCCAGGTCCTCTTTACCTACAACACCGAGGCTCTGAGTCTCGAGCTCGAGAAAAAAGCTCTTGAACTGGAGCAGCTCAAGAACACGGTGGAAACAAAGAAGTCTCAGATGGAAGAGCTTGAGCGCGACCGTGCAAACGCAGGTTCGTCCGCCCAGCTCAGCTACACGCTTCAGATACAGGAGCTGCAGATAGAGATCGCCGAGACCGGCTTCAGTATCACCGCGAAGGAAAAAGAGATCGAACGCACGAAGAACGCTCTTGAGAACGGAAAAGTGCTTTCCCCCGTCGACGGCACCATTCAGAAGATCAATGAAAACGGCGGATACGACGACTACGGTCAGCGGCTTCCGTTCATGACCGTTACCCAGCTTGGCGATTTCAGGATCAAGGGCACGATAAATGAACAGAACCGCGGCAGCCTCTATGAGGGCTGTCCCGTCATCATTCGCTCGCGCGTCGACAAAAACGCCACCTGGACCGGTTTCATCAGTCTCATCGACTGGAACAACCCGGATTCAGGCAACAACAATGACGGTATGTACTACGGCTATTCCGACAGCATGACGTCTTCCAGCAAGTACCCGTTCTACGTCACGCTCGACGACAGCGGCGGCCTCATGCTCGGCCAGCACGTGTACATAGAGCCGGACAACGGACAGTATGAGCAGGAGGCCATGAAACTGCCGGCCTTCTATATCCTCGACGCCGATTCCTCTCCGTGGGTCTGGGCGGCCAACTCGAAGGACAAGCTGGAGAAGCGGTCCGTCACTCTCGGTGAATACGACGGGATGCTAGACAGCTATGAGATTCTTGACGGGCTCACTGCGGACGACTATATCGCGTTTCCGGACGAGGCCTGCGCTGCCGGTGCGCCTGTGAGCCGCTATGACGAGAACTCCTTCAGCGGCGACTCGTCATCTTACTTTGAGGGACCCGTTGAAGAAGCCGTGATCTACGGAGGTGCGTGATGATACTCTCCATGCAGGACATCTGCAAGACCTATATCCAGGGCAAGGTCGAGGTACCGGTCCTCAGAGACGTCAGTTTTTCCGTGGAACTGGGCGAATATCTCGCCATCATGGGGCCGTCCGGTTCCGGCAAGACCACTCTTATGAACATCACCGGCTGCCTGGACAGGCCCACTTCAGGCACGTATCTTCTTGACGGCCGCGACATCCTCGGCTGCCGCGACGACGAGCTTGCCGAGATACGCAACAAGTACATCGGCTTCGTATTCCAGAGTTTCTATCTTCTCCCGAAAATGAGTGCTCTTGAAAACGTCGCCCTTCCGCTGCTCTATGCGGGGATGTCCAAAAAGGACCGCCTCGAAAGAGCACGGGAAGCTCTCTGCACCGTCGGCCTCGAGGACAGGATCGACTTCCGTCCCAACCAACTCTCCGGCGGTCAGTGCCAGCGCGTGGCCATAGCCCGCGCCATCGCCGGGCATCCCTCTCTCCTGCTGGCCGACGAGCCCACCGGCGCACTCGATACCGCGTCCGGCGAACAGGTCATGGAGATATTCGGACGTCTTCACAGCGAGGGCTCCACGATAATCATGATAACCCACGAGCAGTCCATCGCAGACTGTGCGGAAAAGATATACCGCATACGCGACGGCGTCCTGGACACGGGAAAGGCGGGCGGCACAAATGACTAAGAAGAAAGCCATAATTACCGCCGTGTGCTGCGTCGTCGCAGCAGCCCTGCTCCTCGGAGGCGTCTTCGCGGCGGCAAAGCTGAGGCAGCCTCCCGTAAACGTGTACCCGCTCGACAATCTCGCCATGATGGGCGATTATATCGGAGGCGGTTCCACTTACGGATATGTGCGTTCAGACAGGGTCCAGGCGGTCTATCTGTCCGAGACCCAGGAAGTCACCGTCATTCACGTCGCAGAAGGACAGACCGTCAAGGAAGGCGATCCGCTCCTCGACTTCGACACCACCCTCACCGACCTTCAGCTGCAGAAGAAGGCTCTTGAAGTCAAGAGAGCCGAACAGCAGCTGCAGAACGCCCGGGACGAGTATAACGAGATATGCAATTACCGTCCTTACGTCCCATATGTTCCGCCCGCTCCCGAGCCCGAACCCGAACCGGAACCTGAGCCGCAACCGGAACCGCAACCAGAGCCGGAACCGGAGCCGCAACCCGAACCGGAACCCGGTCCGGATGACCCTGACGGACCGGATGATCCCGACGGGCCGGACGATCCCGGCGAACCGGATGACCCCGATGAGCCGGATACGCCTGACGAGCCGGATAATCCCGATGAGCCGGATACGCCTGACGAGCCGGATAATCCCGATGAGCCGGATACGCCTGACGAGCCGGATAATCCCGATGAGCCGGATACGCCGGATGAACCGGACAAGCCGGACGAGCCCGTAAGGCCGGACGACCCCAGCGACCCGAAGATAAGGACCTACCGCATCGTCGGCGGCAAGGGCACGGCGGAGGAGCCGTACCTCTGCGCCTACGCTGAAAGCATGACATTCAGCAACGAATTTCTAAGCACAGTGCTAAACGGCGCGAAAACGGCCTTCATAGTATTCGCCCGCTGCGAGGGCGACCTGGCCAAGGGAAACGTGACGTCGGCCTACGGCATGTGCTTTGAAGAGAAAGAGAAAACCGGCAGCTCGTTTGCTTTCTTCGACGCGTCCGACCGTGTGGGAAAGCCTCTTATCCAGGAGGACGAACCGCAGGACGAGCCTTCCGACGAGCCCTCCTGGGATCCGGGAAGCGGCTACACCTGGTCTGAGATACAGAAGATGAAGGCAGATAAACTCATAGAGATACGCGATCTGGACCTTCAGCTCCGCATAACCGAGACAGCGTATAAAGAGATGGAAAAAGAGATCGGCAGCAGCACGATCTACGCAGAATTCGACGGCGTCATCTCCACCGTCGGAGACCCGGATACATCCTACATGATGAACGAGCCCGTGCTCAAGCTGTCCGGCGGAGGAGGATACTACATCGAGGGCTCCGTCAGCGAGCTGGAGCTCGATACGGTAACACCTGGCCAGCCCGTCATGATCCAGTCGTGGGAATCCGGCATGACCTACACCGGATATGTGGACAGCGTGTCCGACTACCCGTCCCAGATGCGCGGCTGGTCCGACGGCAACAACAACGTCACCTATTACGGCTTCACCGTCTTCGTGGACGGCGAGGCCAACCTCCGCGAGAACGAATATGTGGATATGAGGATAGGCAGCGGCGACGGCGGCGAGGGCTCCTCCGGCAGTTTCTACCTTGAAAAACCTTTCGTGCTTCAGGAGAGCGGCAGGAGTTACGTCTACGTAATGAACACTGAGGAACGTCTGGAGAAACGCGAGCTGGTCACCGGCCGCGAGCTCTGGGGCAGCTATATCGAGATCCTCGGCGGTATTGATATGGAAGATAATATCGCCTTCCCGTACGGCAAGTACCTCCGCGAAGGTGCAAAGACGAAGCTCAGCACGCTGGACGAGCTTTACAGCATCATGTGACGGGGAGGGATACAGATGTTTGAAAACACAAGACTCGCTTTCCAGGGCGTATGGAACCATAAACTCCGTTCCTTCCTCACCATGCTCGGCATCATCATCGGCATCGCCTCGATCATAACTATCGTCTCCACCATCAAGGGTACGAACGAGCAGATAAAGCAGAACCTCATCGGCTCCGGGACGAACGCCGTCATAGTCAGCGTCTATCAGGACGAGTACGAATACGGCATGGACTACTCCCCCAACCCGGACGGCGTGGCAGTTATCAGCGAGGAGACCCGTCACGAACTCGAGGAGATACCGAACGTGGAAGCCGCGTCGCTCTTCCGGAAAAGAAGCTACGCGAACGGCATCTATTATAAGAACACCGGCTTCAACGGCAGCATCTCAGGCATCGACGCCCACTATTTCAATGTCTGCGGATACGACCTGTGCTACGGCCGCGGCTTTGCGGACACGGATTATAAAAACTGCCGTAAGGTAGTGATCCTCGACACGAAGGCTGTGACCACTCTCTTCGGACACGAAGACCCCATAGGCAGTACGATCGAGATCATGACGGAGCCGTTCACCGTGGTCGGCGTCGTTGAGAAGTCCAACACTTTCAAGCCTGTGATTGAGACGATCAACGACTACTACATGTATGCGGACACCTCCAGCGGCAGCATGTTCATCCCGGACAGCGCCTGGCCTATAGTGTACCGCTTCGACGAGCCGCAGTCCGCGGCGGTCAAGGCTTCCGGCACTGACGCCATGACGAACGCGGGAAAGGCGGCGGCTGATCTGCTGACGGAAAAGCAGATACTCGTGTCCGGCAGCCAGTTCTCGTACCGCAGCGAAGACCTTCTGAAACAGGCGCAGCAGCTGCAGGCCATGAGCACCCAGACCAACCGTCAGCTTGTCTGGATCGCCAGCATTTCCCTTCTGGTCGGCGGCATCGGCGTCATGAACATCATGCTCGTATCAGTGGCGGAACGCACCAGCGAGATCGGTCTTAAAAAAGCCATCGGCGCGAAGAAACGCCGCATACTGCGTCAGTTCCTGACAGAAGCAGCCGTGCTGACGACTCTTGGAGGCATCATCGGCATCGCCGCGGGCATCGGCCTCGCAAAACTGCTCTCTTCAGTAATGCAGACGCCTACCGCCATAAGCGTTCCAGCAATAATCATATCCGCGCTGTTCTCGGCGGTCATCGGCATCGTCTTTGGTCTCCTTCCCGCAATGAAGGCGGCAAAGATGAGTCCTATCGACGCACTGCGCCGCGAATAAATCACGGAGTGCGGCAGTCCTACAGCATATAAAGCAAAAGCAGGCCGCAGGAGTCACATCAATGTGACCCCTGCGGCCTGTTTTGTTATCCCAGCGCCACGTCTAGCGCCATCATCAGGCTGAAGCCGACGGCGAAGAACACCACGCCTGTGTTTGAGTGTCTGCCTGCGGACATTTCCGGGATCAGTTCCTCCACGACCACATACAGCATGGCTCCCGCAGCAAAGGACAGGAGATACGGCATTGCCGGTACGATCAGCCCCGCTGCCACAACGGTCAGAGCGCCGAAGGCCGGCTCGACGGCTCCGGAAAGAACGCCCAGGAAGAACGCGCTCTGTTTGCTTTTGCCTTCCGAGTAAAGCGGCATCGAGATTATCGCGCCCTCCGGGAAATTCTGGATCGCTATGCCCAGAGCGAGAGCGAGCGCGCCGCCGGCAGTGATGCCGGATGAATCGGAAAGCAGTCCCGCATATACAACGCCGACCGCCATGCCTTCAGGTATGTTGTGCAGCGTCACGGCGAGGACCATCATAACGGTCCGGTCCAGTCTGCTTTTCGGCCCCTCGGTCTGATCTATGCTCCGGTGCAGGTGCGGGATGACGTGATCCAGCAGGAGAAGGAAGAGTATCCCCAGCCAGAAGCCAATGAAGGCCGGAAGAAATGCAAGCCGACCCATGGGCTCCGACTGTTCGACTGCAGGAACGATCAGGCTCCAGATTGATGCCGCGACCATCACGCCTGCGGCGAATCCGGTCAGTGCGCGCTGTACTCCAAGCCTGAGCCCGCTGCGGAGGAAGAACACACATGCAGCCCCGACGGCCGTGCCGAAAAACGGGACGAGAAGTCCGGTGATCACCGTATTCATTTTCTGCCGAACAGGCCTTTCTTTTCATAGGGTTCGGATTCCGCCCCCAGACAGGTATACCCCGTCGCGTTGATACACCCGATCAGCCGTTCCGCATCCGCTTCCCCGTTGGTTAAGAAATAGGCTTCCTTTTTTCTGCGCGACGCGGCTACCCTCTTCGCGTCCGGGACCGCCTTGCGGATAGTCTCGCAGATGTGGGCCTCGCACATCGCGCACATCATACCGTCTATCTTAAGTGTTGTTTTAATCAAAGCCTTAGCCTCGCTTTCATTAAATCACGCAATAGTTAGTTATTGCTAACTTCTGATATCATTATACTCTTTCGTGCTGAAAAATCAAGAGCATTTCAAAAGGAACAGGCAGATCCCGGTTTCTAACAGGTTCACGGACAGACTGCGGTCTCAGCTTTTGAAAATACCGGTTGCGTAAATGTCGGGCGGCATAGTATTATACTGTATTAGAGTATAAATGATTACAGGAGGGCAAACTATGTTCACCGACGGTCAGATCTACATGGGTTTATCCGACGATCAGCGTATCGTCCTGCCTCTTAATATGGCGAACCGCCACGGTCTTATCGCAGGCGCCAGCGGTACCGGCAAGACCATAACCATGAAATGCATGGCCGAGTCCTTTTCCGACGCCGGAGTACCGGTATTCGTATGCGATATAAAGGGGGATGTCTCAGGCCTCGCAGAGCCCGGCGAGCAGTCCGAAGGCATGGAAAAGCGCATCGACAAATTCGGTATCAGGGACAGCTTCCAGTACAGGTCCTATCCGGTATGCTTCTGGGATATCTTCCAGGAGAACGGCCACGCGGTAAGAGCCACCATCTCGGACATGGGTCCTGAGCTTCTGTCCCGCATGCTGCAGCTCACACCTGCCCAGGAAGGCGTCCTCAACATCGTCTTCCGCATCGCCGACGACAAAGGGCTCATGCTGACCGATCTCAAGGATCTCCGCGCGATGCTCTCCTATGTTGCGGAACACCGCGCAGATTACACGACCACCTACGGGAACATCACCACCCAGTCCGCCGGAGCCGTTCTCAGAGCTCTCATACCCCTGGAATCCCAGGGCGGCGACCTGTTCTTCGGAGAGCCCGACCTCGACGTATTCGACTGGATCCGCACCGACTTCAGCGGAAAGGGCGTCATAAACATCCTCGACTGCGTCAAGCTCGTCCAGAATCCGAAACTGTATTCCGCGTTCCTTCTGTGGCTCATG
>JAFZSD010000073.1 GCA_017619535.1 Oscillospiraceae bacterium
ATGGCGATCAGGATGAACGCAATGGCCGCAACGCCGGCAAACGCGAGTTTGGAGCAGAGCTTGGCCGACAGCAGCTCGGTCATCTCCTGGTCTACCACGGAAGTGTCGTCGGCCATCTCCCGCGCCAGCTTGTCGGCGGCCGCGTCGCAGAGACCGAGCTCCCGGGAAGCTGCGTAGGATACTGTGTACACATCGTCCTTGTCCGAAGTCCTGACGGTGATCATCGTCTTCTTCGCATCGTTCAGTACGTTGCTGACCGAAGTGTCGACGATGCCCTCCACGAATGGTTTCGCCATGCCGGTGAACTCGTCCGAATACGCCGTCGCTATAAGGTTGGCGCCGTAGAGCGATACTATGATGGCGAGTATCCCGCATATGCCGCGGATGATGCCGTTCTTGTAGCCGCGCCAGGCGCATACAAGTATTATGACGGCGAACAGCACGTCAGGTATCCACTTTATGTATTTCATGTATTCTGTGATGTAATGGAGCACTTGATCACCCTCTCAAGAGTCAGGCTGTATATCAGCAGATCTATGTATGCGGCGGACCTTTTCAGTCGCCGTTGCCCGCGAAGTTCTCCGCGTAGTTCTCCGCGGCTGCGGCCACGGTCCCGTCATCCCTCATAATAACGTCCGAGAATCCGGAGACGCGGTAGCTGCCGACGCGGTAGAGGGAACTGTCGTAGACCGTAAGGCTGTCGTTAGTCAGCACCGCCGCGTATCTTCCCGCAGATGAGAGCGCTGTCAGATCCCTGACTTCGCAGGAGGTCTCCTCTGCGCCCTTGTCATTGTATACCGTGAGCTGTCCGGCAAAACCCGATCTGTAGTCGAGCAGGACAGCCGCGTTTAGATCCTCGCCGAGCGCGTATGCCCTGAGGTACCGTCCGCCGAAATCGGTCTTTACCGGATCCTGTCCCTCTTTTATGATGTAGAACGCCGTTTCGCTGACGGCTGCTATGGCGTTCTTCTTTGTGAACGCGGCGTCGATGAGCAGCTCTCCCGGTATCTCCGTGCTTACGAGATACTCCTCGTCGTCGGTGTGGAGCCTTACGAGCCTGCTGCCTCTCTCGGTCACCGTGAGCACTGCCAGCTCGTTGCCGCCGGAAGGCAATGCGGCAGAGAGGACGTACCCCTCGCCCGAATACCAGCGGAACATTTCGTCCCCCGTTTCTGAGTATACCGTCACGCGTCCTTTGTAGCCGCTGTCTCCGGTACAGACTGCCAGTCTTCCGTCCGCGCCTATCTCGGCGCTTATGATCGGGTTCTCGGCCGTCAGCCGGAGGATTATCTGAGACCCGTCGAACAGGCGCAGCTCCTTCCCTCCCAGATCGTATGCCACTCCGTGTCCGTTTCTGGATGCGATCGCGGGAGATTCCATCATGAACAGTTCGTTTATCGTCTGCTCGCCCGTCTTATCAAATACCTGGAGCCCGTTGCCGGATGCGCAGGCCAATCCGCCGGACATGTCGGCGAACACGGGATCCTTGCCGAGGCTGAAATAGAAGCAGTCTGTCGCGACCTCCCGCGGTCCGGCGTTCCTGAAGCGGCTTATGAGCTTCTGCCCCGTACCGTCCAGCGACAGTATGACGAGCACGGCCGCCAGCACCAGAACCAGAATGAGCAGCGCGGGCTGCAGTTCGCCGCGCTTGTTTTCGTTTTTTGCTCTCTCTCTTGACATTGGACAATTCCATCCGATCGGGAAAATATAAATATCTTCCGCTGCGACGCGGCGGGAAATGCCGGTCGTATTTAGGTATTATACCATCAAACAGGCCGGAAAGATATAAGAAGATGTGAACACTTGGTTAATTTTGCTCACCGGGACATCATTTCTCCGACGGCTCCCGGATACCAGACCCGGCTCAGATAGAGCCCGCAGGGCGGCACCGTTGGGCCTGTCAGCCGGCGGTCGCCCTTTTCCAGCAGCGCCGGGATGTCCTCCGCCGCGATCTTCCCCTCGGAAACGTAGATAAGCGTTCCGGCCATTGCCCGGGCCATATTGTATAGGAAACCGTCTGCGCAGGCGCGGAGCGTGATCATATCCCCGTCCCGCTCGACTTCATACCAGAAAACGGTGCGCACCGTAGTCTTCGTTTCAGTGCCGACGGACCTGACGGCTGCAAAATCATGGGTGCCGACGAACATCTTCGCGGCCTCCGCCATCGTCTCCGCGTTGAGAGGCGCCGGGTGGAAATAGGCCCTGTTCTCCAAGAAAGGGTCGCGGATGCGGCTGTTGCAAATGCGGTAGATGTATTCCTTCTTCTCGCAGGAAAGGATCGCATTGAATCCCGGCTCCGCCTCCACGGCGTCTGCTACGACGATATCCGGCGGAAGATACGTATTGACCGCCAGCGGGAACCTGTCAGTGGGGACCGTGCAGTCCGTTCTGAAGTTGGCACAGTAGCGCAGGGCGTGCACTCCCGCGTCCGTGCGGCCGCAGCCCGTGACCTTAACACCGTGCCCGCACAGCCGGGTCAGGGCGTTCTCCAGCGTCTCCGCGACCGTGCGCTCGGTCTTCTGCACCTGCCATCCGTGGTATGCCGTACCGTCGTACATGAGGCGAAGGGCGATGTTTCTGTCCATCTCAGCACCTCACATCCCGTACCTGGCCAGCACGATTATGGCTGCGAGGAAGACCGCGCCCAGTATGAGGGCGATCCAGTCACGCTTCTTCATGGTCAGGACGTTCATGCGCGTCCTGCCCTCGCCGCCGTGGTAGCAGCGGCTCTCCATGGCCACGGCCAGCTCGTCAGCACGCCGGAACGCGCTCACGAAGAGCGGCACCAGCAGCGGCAGCAGAGCCTTTGCCCTGTCCAGCAGGCTCCCGGTCTCAAAGTTTGCGCCGCGGGCCTTCTGGGCGTTCATTATCTTGTCGGTCTCTTCGATGAGGGTCGGTATGAACCGGAGCGCGATGCTCATCATCATGGCGAGCTCGTGGACCGGCACCCTGATCTTTTTCAGAGGGCTGAGCAGCCGCTCGAGCCCGTCCGTCAGCGAGATCGGCGAAGTGGTATATGTCAGGATGAACGTGCCCATGATGAGCAGCATCAGGCGCACCACCATGAACACGGCGATGCGCACGCCGTCCGCCGTTACGGTTATCTTCCAGAACTGGACCAGGACGCGGCCCGTGCGTGTGAACAGGATATTCAGTATCGCCGTTATGATGATAATGATGAGTATCGGCTTCAGGCCTGAGAAAAGCGACTTCAGGCCAATCCTGGAAACGATGACGCAGACGATGAATACTGCGATGACCACCGCATAGGATATGTAGCTCTTGGCGGTGAAGAGCGCGACGATATATACGATCACCAGGATAAGCTTCGTTCTCGGATCGAGTCTGTGGATAACAGTATTGCCGGGGAAATACTGGCCCAGGGTGACGTCCTTAAGCATGCGCTGCGCCCCCTTTCAGACCGGCGAGCGCTTTCTCGAGCTGTCCGACCGTATATATGTCTTCCGGCAGCGCGACTCCCCGCGCGCGCAGGCGCGCCGCTATGACTGTGGCCTGCGGCACCGCGAGTCCCATTTCCGAGAGCTCCCCGCTGTGAGAGAATATCTCCCGCGGAGTCGCGTCGTACCGTATCCTGCCTTTGTCGAAAACGACTATCCTGTCCGCCGCCCTGGCGATCCCGTCCATGTCGTGGCTCACCATGATGATGGTCGCGTTGAAAGCGGAATGGAACTTTTCGATATTCTCCAGAAGCCGCGCGCATCCCCGCGGATCGAGGCCCGCCGTCGGCTCGTCGAGGATGAGCACTTCGGGGCGCATCGCTATGACGCCCGCTATGGCTGCTCTTCTCTTCTCTCCGCCGGATAGCTCGAAGGGAGACTTCTCCAGCAGCGCGTCGGTTATGCCGACGAATCCCGCCGCCTCTCTGACCCGTTCGTCTATCTCGCTCTCCGAAAGCTTCATGTTCTTCGGGCCGAATGCGATGTCCTCATATACCGTGTCTTCGAAGAGCTGGTATTCCGGATACTGGAACACGATCCCCACCTTGAATCTGATGCTGTGGGTCAGCTCCTTCGATGAGTGGATATCCTGTCCGTGGAACAGCACTCTGCCCGACGTCGGCTTGATAAGTCCGTTCAGGTGCTGTACGAAGGTGGACTTGCCGGATCCTGTGTGTCCGATGAGCCCTATGTACTCGCCCGTAGCGGCTTCAAAATCGACATCGCACAGAGCGGCATGCTCGAAAGGCGTGCCGATGCTGTATATATGTCCCAGTTTTTCCGTACTGATTATCGGTTCCAATTACTACACAATCCCTTTCATAGGTGCGTCTCCTTTTGCGGATGACGCCCTTTATCCCGCGCAGGCTCTGCCGTTCAGCCGTGCAGCGCGCAGGCTATCGCCTCCGCGCACTCGTCGGGCGAGAGCGCGTCGAGAGGCAAAGAGAATCCTTCTTTGTTCAGTCTGAACATGAGGTCCACTGTCTGCGGCACGTCCAGTCCCAGTTCCCTGAGCCTGTCCACCTGGGAGAATATCTCCCGCGGCGTACCGTCCATGACCACCTTGCCGTCGGACATGGCGACGAGCCTGTC
>JAFZSD010000074.1 GCA_017619535.1 Oscillospiraceae bacterium
GAGCTCCGCTATAATTCGTTCAAGGCATTCTCGTTCTCGAACATCACGATGCCTGTCATGATGAGCGCCGGCAACCTCCAGTACGTAGTGCTGGCTATCGTCGGCGGCGCGATGGCGATCGCCGGGACAGGCGGTCTCACCCTGGGCGGGCTCGTGTCGTTCCTGCAGCTCTCACGCAGTTTCTCCATGCCGATCAACCAGGTCTCGCAGCAGGTGTCCGCAGTCGCGGTGGCGCTGGCGGGCGCGGAGCGCATCTTCGACCTCATGGACGAGGAACCGGAAAGCGACGACGGTACCGTCACTCTCGTGAATGTAAGAGAGACGGACGGCGTTCTTGAGGAGGCCGCGGAACGCACAGGCAAGTGGGCCTGGAAGCGCCCGACGGACGGAGGTGCGGAGTATACAGAGCTGAAGGGCAGCATAGTGATCAAAAACGTCGACTTCTCATATGTGCCGGACAAGCCGGTCCTGAGGGATATCTCGCTCTACGCGGAACCCGGTCAGAAAGTGGCCTTTGTCGGTTCCACCGGCGCGGGCAAGACGACCATAACGAACCTAATAAACAGGTTCTACGATATCTCCGCAGGCAGTATCACCTACGACGGGATCGACATAGCCGATATCAGAAAGAACGATCTCCGCCGTTCTCTCGGAATAGTTCTTCAGGACGTGAACCTTTTCACCGGAACGGTCATGGAGAACATCCGCTACGGCCGTCTCGACGCGACCGACGAGGAAGTCATCGCGGCGGCAAAGCTCGCTAACGCCCACGGATTCATCCGCAGGCTCCCGAAAGGGTATGACACGGTGCTGTCGGGGGACGGCTCCGGCCTGTCCCAGGGCCAGCGGCAGCTGATCGCCATAGCGCGGTGCGCCGTGGCCGACCCGCCCGTCATGATACTGGACGAGGCGACCAGCAGCATAGACACGCGCACCGAGCGAATAGTGCAGCGCGGCATGGACAGCCTCATGCGCGGCCGGACCGTGTTCGTCATAGCTCACAGGCTGTCCACCGTCCAGAACTCCGATGTCATAATGGTGCTCGAACAGGGCAGGATCATAGAACGCGGCAGCCACGAAGATCTTATCGCCCAGCACGGCCGCTACTACCAGCTGTACACCGGCGCGTTCGAACTAGAATAGCCGCAGAAAGGAGCAGTGCCTCATGGAGCGTACGACTGCAAAGGAAAAACAGTATGACAAGCTCGGCCCGCGCGTCGCTGAAGCGTTCAGAAAGCGCCATTTCGACGCGTACTACTGCGCCACGGCTCAGGAGGCTCTTGAGAAAGCCGTGGAACTGATCCCGAAGGAAGGCGTCGTATCCTGGGCTGGGTCCGAGACGATCAGGGAGATAGGACTGGTGGATTATATCCGCAAAAACGGTTATGAGAGGCTGGACCAGGAAGACGGGAAAGACAGAGCCGAGTTCATGGAGATAACGCGCCGGGCGACCACCTGCGATACGTATCTCATGAGCAGCAACGGCATAAGCGAGGACGGCCAGCTGATCAACATAGACCGCACGGGAAACCGTGTGGCGGCGCTCTGCTACGGCCCGAAGACCGTTATAGTGGTCGCAGGAATGAACAAAGTGGTGAAGACTCCGGAAGACGCCCTGGCCCGCGCGAGAAACGTCGCGGCGCCGGTGAACATGGCGCGCTTTGCCGGACGCGTGTTCCCTGAAGGGTGCACTCCGTGCGCCGTCACGGGCACATGTGCGGACTGTCTGACGGAACAGTACTGTATCTGTTCTCAGATAGTGACGACACGCCACTGCTGCCCGACAGGCCGCATAAAGGTGATCCTCGTGGGGGAAGACCTCGGTTTCTGACCGGCTGCAACTCGATAAACATGACGAAACGCCCGACATCCGTCGGGCGTTTCTGCATAATGTCTTTGGTTTACGGACCTGGGGCTCAGCCGCCGATCTCGTTCATGTTTCTGGCAGTCTCGCTGAAGGCCCCGCCGTCGAGCGAGTGCGTCCACGGTTTGGCCAGGATTGCCGCACGCAGCGTATCCTCGAGCTCCTCTTCGGAAAGACCGCGGAGATTTGTCTCAGGAGCAGAGTGCAGACACGTCTTGAGCTTCCCGTCCGCCGTGACGCGGATGCGGTTGCACTGTCCGCAGAAGTGGGAGCTGACGGGAGTGATTATCCCGACCGTGCCTTTGTATCCCGGAAGGCGGTAGCGCTGCGCGACGCCTTCGACGCCGGCCGGCTCAAGCGCCGGAAGCGCGTCGAGTACGGCAGTTCCGGGCAGATAGTGCTCGGACGACCAGTCGGCGCTGTCGCCCATGGGCATGAGCTCTATATATCGGACATGGATATCCCGGTCGCGTGTGAGCTCAGCGAATCGGCCTATCTCATCATCGTTTACTCCGCCTATGAGGACGGCGTTTATCTTGATCGGCGAAAAGCCCATCTCTATTGCCGCGTCAAGTCCGGCGAGCGCGTCGGAGAGAGAGCCGATGCGGGATATCTGCCTGTATCTGTCCGGGTCGAGCGTGTCGAGACTGAAGTTTATGCGCATGACTCCCGCGTCGCGGAGCTGCTCCGCATACTTGGGGAGCAGGATGCCGTTCGTCGTAATGCAGAGCTCCTCGATGCCGTCCGTGGCGGAGATCAGGCGGCAGATATCGATGATGCCCCGCCGGACCAGAGGCTCGCCGCCGGTGAGCCTTATCTTTTTGATGCCGCACTTTGCGGCTGCCCGTGCGATCGCTCCGATCTCCTCGACCGAGATGATGTCGCGGTGCGGACGCTTCTCGATGCCGGATTCGGGCATGCAGTAGAGGCAGCGGAGGTTGCAGAGATCCGTCACGGAGATACGCATATAGGTTATGTTTCTTCCGAAGCTGTCGATCATATCATGTAGGCCTTTATTATCTGTCCGGCATATGCCGGCTGTTCTTCGACCGGTATCACGCCGATCAGATCGGTTTTCATGAAAGAGGATATGACGCCGTTGGCATCGCCCTCTATCTGGGAGAAATATGCCTGCCCGTTCTCTGTGACGAGCCTTCCGCGGATGAAGCGGGCCTTTTCGGATGTCTTCGTGAACGGTTCCTTCAAAGCGACCTCGAGCGACCTGAGTTCATAGTCGCTGCGGCCGCACAGCCGGCGTATGTAAGGCTGTCCGACGATGAGCAGACCGAGTATGGCGGCTCCGGGGCTGCCGGACAGGCCGAGGATCACCTTATCGCCCTTGCGGGAGGCGAGCATCGAACCGCCGGGCTTCATTGCGGTTTTCCAGAACAGGACATCGGCCCCCATGAGTTCCGAAGCCGTCACGGCCCAGTCATAGTCGCCGACGGAGGCGCCGCCGGTCGTTATCACCATGTCGCTCGTTTCAAGGAGTTCACCGATGCGCTTTGAGATCGCGGCGGGTTCGTCCTTGACTACGCCGCCGTAGACGGGATGAGCCCCGAGAGAGCGGAGGTAACCGGAGAGAGTGTAGTAATTGCTGTTGTAGATCTTTGCAGGGGACAGCTCTTCACCTACGTCCACCAGCTCGGAACCGGTGTTGAGTATGGCTATCACGGGGATCCTGTAAACTCTGACCTCGGACAGGCCCTGACTTGCCAGTTCGCCCATGAGAGAGCCTGTGAGCGCGGAGCCACATTCTGCAACGAGATCTCCTGCCTTCACGTCCTCGCCTGCAGGGACGAGGTTGCTGCCCGGCTTCACGGGGGAGAATATCGTGACTTCCGCATCGGTAAAGCTCGTGAGTTCGTACTTGATCGTGGCGTTGGCGCCTTCAGGAATGGGAGCGCCGGTCAGTATCTTTGCCGCTGTGCCCGGCATAACAGGAAACTCCGGAGCCTTTCCTGCGGGGAGTTCTTCCGTTATCCGGAGAGTAACAGGGCGCTCTTTGGAAGCGCCGGCGGTGTCCTCGCCGCGGAAAGCGTAGCCGTCGAAGGGGCTGCGCATGAACGGAGGCACCATGAGCCGCGCGCGGACATCCTCCGCCAGTATACGGCCGTAGCTCTCGGACAGCGGAACGGTCTCGGCCTGCGGAGATACGGGAACGGACAGAAGAAGATTGCGGGCCTGCGCGTCGGAAACGAATTTCTGCATAATCAAAACGCCTCTTTAATACCGAAATGACAGATGGGATACCGGCACTCCTTGCAGCCCATGCAGAAGCCGCCTTCTCCGAAACCGGCTATGTCTTCAGCCTTTATCTCAAGTCCGGCGAAGATCCGCGGCAGGAAGACGTCGAGACTGGTGATCGGGGAGTGCATCGACGCTCCCGGTACGCCTATGAGCATCGTATTGCCGAGATACGCCATCGTGAGCATGTTGCCCGGCTGCATAGGCACCCCCTGCGTGACGAGCCGCGCGCCGGTACTGCGGATGGCGGTGGGGGTGAGGTCGTCGGGATCGACGGACATTCCGCCGGTCATGAGGATGAGCTCAGCGCCCTGTGACAGGTATCCGTTGACTGCGTCAAGCATCATATTAATATCGTCGGGGCACTTTGTAAAGCCGAGTATTTCCGCGCCGTATCCTCCGAGCTTTTTCTCCATGATCGGCTGGAACTTGTCCTGGATCCTTCCGTAATAGACTTCGCTGCCGGTGATCACGACCGCGCACTTGAGCGGCCTGAAGGGCAGAACGTCCAGAACGGGCGCATTCTCCTTCGCTATAGCGACGGCACGCTCGACGTTCTCTCGCTTTGTGACGAGCGGCACTATGCGCGCGCCTGCGAGCTTTTCGCCTTCCGCGACACGGATGAGTTTGGGACGGGTGGCGACCGTATAGTCGGGAACGGAGTTTATCGCAACGAGTGCTGCGCTGTTGACGGTGAAGAGACCCGCATGGGCGGCAGTTATCTGCATTTTGCCCTCTGAAGGGCCGGAGAAGCTGACGCCATGACCGCACATGGCCTCTGTGAGGGCTATTGCGGCGTCATCTTCGTGGACCTCGTCAGCCTCGGGCTCCCACACGAAGATATGGGATTTGCCGATATCCAGAAGAGCGGGGATGTCTTCTTCGGTTATGACGTGGCCGCGCTTGAATTTTACGCCCTTGAAGCCGTTTTCCAGTATAGCCGTCATGTCGTGGCACAGAGTCTGGCCGACAGCATCTTCCACACGGATCTTTTTCATCGGTATTATCCTTTCGATTCGTTTGTCGTTTAATATTGAGCCGGTAATGACCGACCAGTTAATTTCAGTATACCACAGACATCGTACAGTTAGCCATATTTAAAAGCGGCTCATTGTTATTCTGCAGAAAATACCTGCAGAGAGGGGATGTCGGGCATCTGCCCCACGCAGATGCCCGACATAAGAAGAGGAATGAAAAGGTTTGAAAACTTTGTTGGCAACAAAACTTCTGGATCAAGATGACCAGTTGATGCTTCAGGTAAAAAGAAACGGCCTGTCTGAGAGGAACAGACAGGCCGAAAAAACACGGCAAGAGTGAAAAACGCCGGAAAAGTCCCGGCGATCACACAAAACGTTTCCTTCTCAAACACGGAGAACCGCGCCGTTTCCGGCATCGGCATTGAGAGCGATCGCTCTGGCCGGGCGGCCGTGGATTGTCAGTCTTTAGGCCGCGGGGCTTAGAAACTATTTAATTTACTAAAGTATAGCACGCTGTTTTGGGTGCTGTCAAGCGGTAATATCTGAATTTCTGACTTTGTCAGTTGCAGTCCGCCGTTCGTCAGTCTTTTAACAGCAGCAGGTGCTCCTTAGGCAGATTGACGGTGAGCTCATCGGCACGCAGGGCGTTCCAGGTCTCCTTGTCGGTCTCCCAGCCGATAGGAACGCTGTCCGGCTTATCGACAGGACGCAGCATCAGCGTAAAGGAGAACGGGTTCTCAATCTCCTCGACAAGGCGGCAGCGGAAACTGTTCTCACCGTCGCCGTATCTGAGGTCGTGCATCCTGATGCCGATAAACGTTGCGTCGCCTACGTCCTGCCCGAGAGTCAGACGCATCCCCCAGTCGGTCGCCAGAACGGTCCTTTCGTCCAGCTTCTGCAGGGGAGAGTTGTTTTTGCAGCCGGTCAGGATCGATGCTGTGCAGGTCTTGGGATCCGCAAAGACCGTATGTTTAGGACCGATGACTTCTATTCTTCCATGATTGAGTACGGCGATCGAATCAGAGAGGCGGAACGCCTCATCCCGGTCGTGCGAGACCATGAGCACGGGTTTGCCGAAACGGCGCACCGTCTCAAGCATCTCGCGTTCCAGCTGGAAGCGGAGATGGCTGTCAAGCGCGGAAAATGGTTCATCCAGCAGTAGCACTTCCGGTTCGTTGACGAGAATGCGGGCCAACGCAGTACGCTGCTGCTGTCCGCCCGAAAGCTGACTGGGTCTCTGCTGTTCCAGTCCTACGAGATGCATCTTACGGATGATGTCATCGATAGCCGCGTCCGCGTTGTCCTTATCCCGGACGCCGCAGCGGATATTCTGGCGGACCGTCATGTTGGGAAAAAGAGCATACTGCTGGAACAGATATCCGACGCGCCGTTTCTGAGGAGGCACATCGATATGGAGGTCCGAATCGAAAAGCGTCGTTCCGTTTAGTACGATCTTTCCTCTGTCCGGCCGCTCGATACCGGCGATGCACTTCAGCGTCACGCTCTTTCCGCAGCCGCTTGCGCCCAGCAGGGAGAGCAGACCGTTCTGGGCCTCGAACTGTACCTGCAGATGAAAACTGCCCAGCGTTTTGTCGATGTCGACGTACAGGGACATTTACGACGCCCCCTTTCGCGGCGTTTTGCGTTTTTCAAGAAAGTTCACCGCAAGAAGCACCACGGCGGATATGGCGACGTTCACCAGGACCCAGCGAAAGGCCAGCGCATCGTTGTCAGTACGCCAGAGCTGGTAGACGGTCGTCGAGATCGTTGCGGTGCGCCCGGGAGTGTATCCGGCGATCATGCTCGTTGCGCCGTACTCGCCCAGAGCGCGGGCAAAGGCCAGCACGGTTCCGGCCATGATGCCTTCGCGGCATGCGGGCATGCGGATGCGCCAGAAAATGAAGGAGTTGGAAAGCCCCAGCGTCTTGCCGGACCACGCAAGCGTCTCGTCGAAGGCCTCGAACGCGCCTCGCGCGGTGCGGTACATGAGCGGGAATATAACTACTGTGGTGGCGAAGATCGCCGACCACCAGGTCATTGTCAGTTTGATGCCGAAAACAGCCAGGACCCATGCGCCTATGATGCGTTTGGGACCGAGCACACGCAGGAGCAGATAGCCTACGACGGTCGGCGGCAATACCAGAGGCAGCGTCAGCACGACGTCGAGGACGCCCTTGACTATACGCGGGGCCTTGGCGATGTAATATGCGGCGAAGATGCCGACGAAGAATATTATTACGGTACTGATCCCCGCGATACGCAGGGAGTTCCACAGCGGATAAAGGTCCATAGACTCACATCCAAATAGATTCAGGCGGGCGGTTTTCCGCCCGCCTGTCAGTTTTTTGCTGCTGAGATCCTAACGATTTGTTATGCTCGGGTTATGCCATGGGGGAGAAACCAACTGCTTCAAATACAGCGCTGGCTTCCGCTCCGGTGAGGTAATCAAGGAAAGCCTTCGCCTCGTCGGGGTGATTGGCGACTTTAAGCACGGCGGCGGGATAGATGACCTGTCCACACATATCCTTCGTGGCGGTGTCAACAACGGTGAGACCCGCGGAGAAAGCGTCGGTCCCGTAGATGATGCCGCAGTCAACGGTAGCTTCCTTGACCTGGGTGGTGACTTCCTTGACGTTGCTGCCGTAGGTGATGCAGCCGGCGGAGGCCAGAGCTTCCTCGTCTAGTTCGAAGTACTTCAGGATCTTCTGGGTGTACTGGCCGACGGGAACGTCGCTGTTGCCCATTGCGAGCATTACGCTGCCGTCCTTCAGACCGGCGATCAGGTCGTCATAGCTGTTGATGCCCTTGGGGTTGCCGTCGGGAACAGCGAGAGCGACCTTGTTCTCGAGAAGATTGATGCGGGTAGCGCTGTCGACGAAGTCAAGACCTTCGGTGTTGCCGCCTTCGGCATCCTTCGCGCCGTCAAGCGCGTTCATCTGCTTTGGAGCTGCGGAGATGAAGAGGTCGCAGTCCGCGCCCTCCTGGATCTGGGTCTTCAGCGTTCCGGAGGAGTCGAAGTTGTACACCAGCTCCACGTTGGGGGCAACGGCCTTGTACATCTCGGCGATCTGGGTCAGAGTCTCGGTCATGGACGCCGCTGCAAAGACGATCAGCTCGACGGGTTCAGCTTCGGGCTCTTTCTCGGGCTCCTTTTCAGGCTCCTTTTCAGGCTCCTTTTCAGGCTCCTTCTCGGGTTCCTTCGCGGGCTCGTTCTGCTGCTGCTGATTGTTGTTGTCGGCCGGAGCGGGAGTCTGGCTGCCGCAGGCGGCGAGAGCGAAGAGCATAACGACAACGAGCAGGATTGCAATGATACTGCGTTTTTTCATGTTGCGGATATACCTCCTGAATAAATGATTAACTGATTGAATGTATCGGAGATTTCCGCTATAATCACTGGTATGGCGGACCTTGCGATCATAGCGGGTCATCTCCATAATAGCGGCGGTCGTGACCTGTTGCAGAGGTCACGGCCGCGCTCTATTACCCAGAAGAAAAGCGGCCCGTCTGAGAAGGAACAGACAGGCCGCATAAGCGCGACATGTGTAAAAAACGCCGGAACATTACCGGCGATCACACTAAAGACGTTTCCTTCTCAAACACGGAGAACCGCGCCGTTTCCGGCATCGGCATCGAGAGCGATCGCTCTGGCCGGGCGGCCGTGGATGAAGGATCTTTAGGCCGCGGGGCTTAGAAACTATTAAATTCCCATAAATAATATCACTGATTTTCGAGCGATGTCAAGCGCTAAGTTGTTCCGGAGCGAACGGCACACTTGAAATTTGTATACTTATGCTGTAAAATCTGAAAACATCATCAAAGATTATTTGGAGGAATACCAATGGCTGTCGATCTTAAAGGACGCTCGTTTCTGACGCTCAAAGATTATACCCCGGAGGAGATACGCTATCTCCTCGACCTCGCCCACAGGCTGAAAGCCGACAAGAAGGCCGGGAAGATCGGCCATTCCCTCGACGGGAAAAACATAGTCCTTATATTCGACAAGACTTCGACGCGCACCCGGTGCTCGTTCGAGGTCGCCTGCTACGACGAAGGCGGCCATGTCACGTTCCTGTCGAACAGCCAGATGGGGAAGAAGGAGTCTCTCGAGGATACCGCCCGCGTACTGGGCCGACTTTACGACGGCATAGAGTACCGGGGCTTCGAGCAGAGGGTCGTTGAACAGCTTGCCGAGTTTTCCGGCGTGCCTGTGTGGAACGGACTCACGGATATGTTCCATCCGACACAGATACTGGCGGATCTAATGACGATAGAGGAGTCTGTCAGCAAGCCCCTGAAAGAAGTCAAACTCGTTTATGCGGGGGACGCGCGCAACAACATGGGCAATTCCCTCATGATCGGATGCGCCAAGATGGGCATGAGTTTCGCGGCGTTCGCGCCGAAGGAACTCTGGCCCGAGGAAAAACTTGTCAGCGAAGCAAAGGCTATCGCTGCTCAGACAGGGGCGTCGATAGAGTTCTCGGAGGACGTATCCGTCGTCGAAGGCGCGGACGTGCTCTATACAGACGTGTGGGTATCCATGGGCGAAGAGGCGCTGTTCGAAGAGCGGATCAGAAAACTGTCGCCGTACAGGATCACGATGGACGTAGTTCGCCGCACCGGGAACGAGGACGTGATCTTCCTGCACTGTTTGCCGTCGTTCCACGACCTGGGTACCAGCGTCGGGAGGGAGATCTATGAAAAATACGGGATCACGGAGATGGAAGTCTCCGACGAGGTCTTCCGGTCCAGATACTCCCGTGCGTTCGACGAGGCGGAAAACAGGATGCACACGATCAAAGCCGTCATGGTCGCGACTCTCGGCGATCTTTCCAGAAACGGCTGACGGCATAACACTTGGATCTGTAAAAACCGGCCGGTCACCCGGCCGGTTTTTCATATTAAGAGCCCGGATATGCATTCCGGTTCACATTGAGTTCACGCGCGGAGCATAACATATCAAACTGGTAAGTAATTAAGGTTAACGGAGGAGACGCATATGACCGGTGAACTGAGCTTCTGGAACATAGAGATCTGGAGCTTCATAATCATGCTCAGCGTCCTGTTCGTAGCTATGATGGTGGCCAATCTGCTGCGGCGCACCATCAAACCGCTCAGGATGTCGCTCATACCCAGCGCAGTCCTCGCAGGATTTCTTCTTCTGATAGTCAACGAGATCGTCAAGAAGGTGTTCGGCACATCCCTTTTCGATACGGTGACTCTTGAATCGCTGACCTATCACGGCCTCGGCCTGGGCGTCGTCGCCATGACATACCGCAACATCGGTGACGAGGGGCACAGCAGGAAGGGCAGGAGAGATATTTTCAATTCAGGCATCCTTACCGTATCGACATACCTGCTTCAGGCGGTGCTCGGCCTCGGCATAACGCTGGGCCTGTCCTATGTGATCGGCAACTGGGCCGCAGCGGGCATACTGCTCCCGATGGGATTCGGACAGGGCCCCGGCAACGCCTACGGATGGGGCGTTACCTACCAGACTGCCACTGACTATCCCGCGTTTGCAAACGGCGCCAGTTTCGGCCTTTCCGTAGCGGCCATGGGATTCATCGCGGCAAGCATCGGCGGCGTCATCTACCTCAACATGATGAAGCGCCAGGGCAAGATCAAGCTCGACGATACCAACGAAGAGGCGGAGGATCTTTCCGCGGAGAAGATCACCTCCAAAGGCGAGATACCGATAGCGGAATCCCTCGACAAGCTCACGGTACAGTTCGGACTCATTTTCCTCGCGTATATCCTTGCGTACTTATTCAGCTATGTGGTCTCGATCGGCCTCGACAAGGCGGGCGGGTTCCTTGAGCAGACAGTCAAACCGCTTCTGTGGAACTTCAACTTCCTCGTGGGCATGCTGTTCGTGTTCATCATCAAGTCCTTCATGCGTCTCTTTAAAAAGCACGGGATGATGCGCAGAGAGTATGTGAACAACTTTATGATGAACCGCATCTCCGGACTCATGTTCGACATAATGGTCGTTGCATCCATCGCGGCGATAAACCTTTCCGCGTTCAAGTACAGAGAGTTCATCGTTCCGCTCCTTCTCATATGCATCGTCGGCGGCGTCGCGAGTTTCTTCTATGTCAAGTACGTCACCGAGAAACTGTTCCCGGAATACCGCGACGAACAGTTCCTCATGTTCTACGGCATGCTGACAGGCACCAACAGCACGGGCTTCACGCTCCTTCGGGAGGTGGATCCGTTCTATAAAACGCCTGCAGCCAAGAACCTTATTTACCAGAATCTATGGGCGGTCGTGTTCGGAGCACCGATGCTCCTTCTCATGGGCTTCGCCGCCCGCAGCATGAGGTGGACCTGGATCACATGGGGACTTCTTGTAGCATTCCTCATAGTAATGCTGCTGATACTCTTCCGGAGCTACATTTTCCGCCGGAAAAAGAAAACGGACAAGTGATTAAAGCTGAAATGAAACAGGTGCGGGAGCCGGACGGCTCCCGCACCTTGTGCTATTCTGGATACTGTGCAGTCACAGTTTGATGATGTTCGCCTCGTTTCTCGGCTGTGTCACCGCTTCGCCGTCCTGATGTCCCACGGCGACGGAGAGGGCGAACGAGTAGTCATCGGGCACGCCGAAACGTTTCTGCCAGCGGCGTCCCGCGTCGGAGAGCATGAACTCCCGGATGATGCCGAGCTGGACCGAACCCAGCCCGAGGGCGGAAGCGGCTATCGTCATGTTCTCGACTGCCAGAGCGGCGTTGGTGCCCGACCAGCGCGTTCCGTCCCTGTCATAGGCTATGATGAGATGGGGGGCGCCGTAGGTGAAACCGCCCTTCATGAAACCAGGGACCTTTTCGAGAGTCGCCATATATTCATTTTCAAGCTCGTCGATGAGATCGCGCCCGATCAGCACGAGCATGGTCGTCTGTGCGTTTCGTGCGGAGGGAGCCCACAGACCGCACTGTAGGATGGTGTCGAGCTCTGCCTCGCTCACTTTTTCAGCGGTGTATCTTCTTACGCTGCGCCGTGCAAGAATAGCGTCGATGGCGCTGTTCCTGATGATTTCCATTGTATTATGCCTCCCGTATAGTCGTTAATCACTGTGAAGATTATATCAGCGGCGCGGGAGGTTAATCAATAGCGCACGGCAAAAATGTATGGTATAATGCGGGAGAGCGGCCGAAAGCAGCCGCAGAACGGAGAGTTGACCGCGATGGTGAACATTCTTTTAGTAGAGGACAACGAAGACCTCAGAAAGCTCATGAAGATCCATATCTCCCGCGCCGGATACAGCGTCTTTGAGGCGGGCAACGGGGCCGAAGCCCTCGAGCAGATGGAAAAGGCGCATATCCATCTCATGATCGTGGACATCATGATGCCGGTAATGGACGGTTTCGAACTCACTACCGAGCTTCGTAATGCGGGGATAAGGATGCCGCTTATCATCCTTTCAGCCAAAGACAGCATCGACGACAAACGCGAAGGTTTCATCCGCGGTGCCGACGACTATATGACGAAGCCGGTGGATTTCGACGAACTTCTGCTGCACGTGGAGGCGCTTCTCCGACGCTGCGGGATATCCCGTGCCGGGGCTATCGAGGCGGGCGGATGCCGCATCGACCCGGAGACGCTCACCGTATCGTCCGACGGGGACACTGTGGAGCTGAGGCTGAAAGAGTTCAATCTTCTTCATATGCTCCTGTCATATCCCGGCAGGATATTCACGAGGCAGAAACTGATGGACGACATCTGGGGACTCGACAGCGAGTCGGATCCCCGTACGGTAGACACGCATATCAAGCGTATACGGGAAAAACTGGCGTGTTTCACGGGATTTGAAATACAGACCGTTAGAGGGCTCGGATACAAGGCGGTGATCAGAAAGTGAGAAAGCTCGGCTCCAGAATGACGATATTCGTCTTTCTGCTGGTGATCGTCACGCTTATCCTTTCTCTGGTGCTGTCGGCTCTTGTCAGGAACGGGGTCATTTTTCTGCGCGATCCGACGCAGTACATGTGGTTCGGATTCGCCTTCCGCGACATCCTGCTCCTGGTCCTTGTCACCATAGGCATGATCGTCAGCATCATTTCAGTATCGCGTTCGACCACGCAGCCCATACGCAAGGTGACGGACGCGATGAAGCAGGTGGCGGCCGGTGATTTTGACGTACAGGTCAGCCTTCGGCAGGAGAACGTGGAGGAATTCGGCGCTCTTCAGAACGGCTTCAATATGATGGTGCACGATCTCAAGGGCAACGCCTACCTTCGCCAGGATTTCATGTCGAACGTATCGCACGAACTCAAGACGCCGCTGAGCATAATCAACGGCTACGCGCACCTTCTGGAGGAGGGCGGCCTCTCCGATGAGGAGAACAGGGAGTACGCGGGATTCATAAGCAGAGAGAGCGACCGCCTGGTAAAACTTACGTCGGACATGCTCCGCCTGTCCAGGATGGACGGTGCGGGCCAGGAACCCGTTTTGAGCGATTTTGCCCTCGACGAGCAGATAAGGTCCGCCATACTGCTCCTCGAACCCCAGTGGAGCGGGAAGAACATAGATGTCGGCGTCGATCTCTGCGATATGAAGTACAGGGGCGACGCGGATCTGCTGTCGCAGGTGTGGCTGAACCTCATAGGAAATGCCGTTAAGTATACGCCCGAAGGCGGCAGGATAGAAGTGAAGCTCACACCTGAAAAAGACTGGGTATCCGTGACAGTCGCCGATAACGGCATCGGCATGACACAGGAAACCATGGATCATATGTTCGATATGTTCTATCAGGGAGACGAATCCCACAGGAAGGACGGCAGCGGGCTCGGCCTCGCCATTGTGAAGCGTATAGTCGAGCTGCACGGAGGAGCCGTGACGGCAGTGAGTTCTCCGGGAGCGGGCAGCGTGTTCACAGTAAAGCTGCCGGCAGAACAGGAGCCGGAGACAAAAGACGGAAGTCAGCGGCATTCAAAACGGAAGAATGCGGGGCGGGGCCATCACAGGGCCAGACGTCCGCGTACAGATACTCAGGACGACCCGGGAAAGGAGAACTGACTATGGAAGTAATGGAAGCGATAAAACGCAGGGAGAGCTACCGGTCCTTCAAGGAGGAGCCGATCAGCGACGAGGAGCTCAAAAAGCTGCTCTACGCTGCGGAGCGGGCTCCCCGTATCGGGAGCGTGGAGATAATCGTCCTTCAGGACAAGGAGAAGATCGCCGCGCTTTCCGACGCCACGAAAGAGGCGATGATAGCCAGCGGCGGCTGGAACAGGATGAGGGCCTCCACGCCTGACTACAACCCGCTTTACAAGGCGCCTACCGTCATCATGTTCGTGGGTTACAGCAGCGAGCCGTTCATCTCAGAGACTGTCGGTCTGGCAGCAGGCATGATGGTCATGGCGGCTACGGATATGGGGCTCGGCAGCATCACCGTTTCCTCGATAAGGCGCGGGTTCAACGGACCGAAAGGATCTGAACTCAAGAAGTCCATGGAGATGGGACAGAACAAGGACCTGATCCTTGCCGTCTGCGTAGGATACAAGGACAAGAGCCACTATCTGGAGTTCAAAGGCTCGTCTCACAACATCGTAAAATATGTCAGATAACGGACGGATATGAAGATACGGGGCTGATCGATGTGATCAGCCCCGTATTTGCGTGTGTTTTCAGATGTGCAGGTTTACTCGGCGCCGTCCGTCTTTCCGAAATCCTCCGGGTCGATAGACGTGTCGAGCACACCGTCTCTGTCGGTGTCCGCCAGGATGACGTCGGCCTTGCCGTCGCCGTCCGTATCGAACGCGGCGTAATCCGCCGTCCCGTCGCCGTCTGCGTCTACGAAAACGGCGTCATCGACTCCGTCGCCGTCAGTATCCGCGGTGCAGGTGCAGCCGCACTCGCACTCATCCTCATCGGCCGACTTCGTTATGCCGGCGTCCTCCGCCGCATCCTTGATCTTGGAGATCGTGATAGTTGCCCATTCACTGGCCTTTTCACGGATTTCCTTTCTGTGCTGGTATGCTGCGATAGTGCCGATGGCGGCAGCGGCACCGAGGCCGACGATGGCGAGAGTACCGAAAAAGCTTCTGTCTTTAGACATGGTCATATACCTCCTTCTGCCCGGCCGGAACACTGCGGGCGGGCGCATGTAAACGATAGTCTTTATGTGCTGTTATTATATCATACCGCCGTCCTTGTGCCAATGAAAACAGCGGCGGGGGATATCAGCCTAAGAATCCGAGGTGTGCGAGAAGTATCTTCAGACCGAGCAGGATCAGGATCAGACCTCCTGCGATCTGTGCTGCCACCTTGTACTTGGTTCCGGCGACGCACCCCGTCCGTACGCCGAGTACTGAGAAAATAAAGGTCACGATACCTATAAGGCATACCGCGAGCACGATTCTCGCGTTCAGAAAAGCGATGGCGATACCCGTTGCGAGGCCGTCTATGCTTATGCCGAGCGCCATGGGCAGCATATAACGGAAGGCGAGAGACGTGCCGCCTGTCTTGTAAGTGATGCGGGATTCGCGGAACATGTTGAAGCCTATCGCGCACAGCATGATGAACGCAATCGCATGTCCGAATGCTGCGATATAGTCGGAGAACAGTCTGCCCACATAATAACCCGCCAGCGGTATCAGCACCTGGAATATCGCGAACCAGAGCCCGACAGATAAGTAATGCCTCAAGTAAGGCGTCCTTATGGCGAGGCCTTTGCACTCTGCAACCGCAAAAGCATCCAGAGAAACGCCGACGGCAAGTATGAAAAGTTCAAGGAACGTCATGCGGCGGGACTCCTTTCAATCGTATCAGATCCCCAGGTATGTCCGCAGACCTTCGAAATCGGGAGAGGGAAGATCGAGAGGACAGCCTTCAGAGAGTATGTCTGCAATACGGTGAGCGTCAGACGAGCGGATTATCTTAAGTCCGTCGGGAAGCCCTTCCGGGACATCGAACCGTATCTCCGCCGCTTCGGTGTGAAGCTCCTCGGGCCATGTGCCGAGAATAGCGAAAAGACCGTTCGCCTCCCGATCAACGTGTGCAGGATAGCATATGCCACCGTACCCGCGGACAAGATCCGGAAGATCGATGACCGACACGTCGGACGCGGCGATGAGAAGCCACGGATACGTATCCGTCGAACCGTCCGGGTGGACGATGGTCTGTTCGCCAAACCTGTCCGGACGGTTGGGGATGCGGTATAGGTGGTCTTCCCATTCGAGATCGAAGGCGGCTGCGGCCTCGAGCGTCGGAAAAAGGCATACACAGTGTATGTCTTCCGAGGTAGTCGCCTCCATGCCGGGGATGAAACCTATCCCGTATTCAGCAGCTGCGACTGCCGCCGCCGGGCAGTTTTTTGCCGAGTTGTGATCCGTAAGGGCGATCAGGTCAAGCCCATTGAGCATGGCTATGCCGACCAGGTCGAAGGGAGACATCTCGTCGCTGCCGCAGGGCGACAGACACGAGTGTATGTGCAGATCAGCGTACACCATGGCAACGGATCAGATCAGAGCGCCGATCTTCGCGGCGGTCTCGTAGACAGGATCGCTGCTGCGAAGAAGCGTTACTTTACCTCTGGCGGCTTTCAGCGCCGCCTCGTCGTAGTCGAAACCTTCGGCCAGAACGACGCATGCCACCTCTGCAAGCGAGGCTACCGCTACGACGTTGGCGTTTGTCATGACCGTGACCCACGCGGAGCCTTCCGGGGCGCGCGCCATAGCCACCGACAGAAGATCACAGCAGAACACTTTTTCCACGTCTTTATCTTCGTCGTAAACGGAGGGGGTTATACCGTCCAGTTTCAGGATATCTCCGGTAGTCATGCCTGCTCCTCGCTTTCCGCTTCTTTTGCGACGGCGGGCTCTGCCGTGCCGTCCGGGTTCTCGTGCTGCCCCAGCAGACCCTGGAGCTTCTCACGGACGATGAATATGCACTGGTCTTCGGTCGCGAAACCTTTTGCGATGTCCTCAGCCAGCGCGTGACAGGACGGGGCGCCGCATGCGCCGCAGTCCATTCCGTTAAGGCGGGACTCGATATCCCGTATCTTTGCAAGCAGGGATATCGCGTCAGACAGATTCGAGTCGATCCGCAGAGACGGGTCGAACTCCACTGAATGATCCCAGTTGACATCGTCTATCGGGCACTGATCAGGTCTTAACACAGGAGCAGTCGCTTTCATCAGGTGCTTGATGCGTCCTCTTGCGATAAACGGGTTTTCTACTGTAAGAACTCCGCCGACGCAGCCGCCTACACAGGCGTTGAGTTCGATGAAATCAACGGATGGAAGTTCCTCGTTTTCAAGCGCCTCAAGGATATTTATGACGTTTTCCATGCCGTCTGCCGAGAGATTATCGGAGATCGCAGCTGCCTTGCACTCGCCGCCGGAGACCGCCCAGCCCATGCCGGGACTGCCGGAAACGGCCAGGTCCTCCGGTACGATGACGCGTTTGATAGCTGTGCGGAGCTTCGGATAGATCTCGGAGATGGCTATGACAGCGTCGACAGCGCTGTGGTCCGCGTTGGACGCCAACTTTACAGCGGTTGCCTTTGCAGGGCAGGGAGAGATGAATATACAGCCGATTTTTTCAAGCGGAAGACCGGTCTCTTCCTGCGCTAATCTTTTCGCCCAGCGCGCCGTAAACTCCATCGGAGAACGGAAATCGAGAAGATGGGGGATGAGCGACGGAAAACGCATGCGGATGATGCGCACGACCGTCGGGCACGCGGTGCTGATTATGGGGAGGTTTTCCTTTGATTTGCGGATCTCCCTGTTCGTAAGGGTGGAGATGGCCTCAGCACCGGCAGAGACTTCAAACACGGTGCTGAATCCTATGTGTTTGAGAGCGGTCAGGATGACATTGCGGTCGCTCAGAATGCCCTTGAACTGACCGTAAAGCGAAGGGGCGGGGAGAGCGATTGTATATTCGAAATTCTTCAGGACGTCAAGAGTGTCCACGACAGCCTTTTTTGCATGGTGAGGACAGACGCGGATGCACTCGCCGCAATCGATACAGCGCTCGTTGATAATGATTGCATGCTTATCTCTGACACGGATCGCTTCCATGGGGCAGCGTTTGACGCAGGTGGTGCAGCCCTTGCAGAGTTCCTTGTCGAGCTTGACGGAATGCAGCTTGTCGTTCATGTTGGCGCGTTCCTTTCGGGAGAGATCACGGATTGGTGAAGATCTTTATGGTTATGGTGGTGCCGACACCAAGTTCTGTTTGTACATCCATGTAGTCGGAGGATTTCTTTATGTTGGGGAGGCCCATTCCGGCGCCGAAGCCCATATCGCGGATTTCCTCGCTCGCGGTGGACCAGCCCTCCTGCATGGCGAGACCGATATCCGGTATGCCTGGGCCGGAGTCGGCGAAGACGACTGTGATGACATCGGGGTTTATAGTGACGGTGATCTTGCCGCCGTTTGCATGTATGACCATGTTGATCTCAGCTTCATACATGGCGATCGCCGTTCGACGTACTACCAGCGGCGGAAACCCGAGGTCCTTAAGCGTTTTCTTGACTTTTCCGGAAACCTCGCCTGCTCTGGTGAAATCGTCGGGTACCACAGTGAATTCCAGGTGGAGGTCTTCCATATCATTCACCGGTGTCAGCTGGAAGCCCCTGATTGTAGAGAATGCCGCAAACAGCGAACATTCGGAGCTTGGTGTTCATTACCGTTATGCCGCTGTCTTCGGCGAGCTCCAGCATGAGGGGGGTGGGCTCCTTGCCGCGGACGATGATCACGCAGGGGATGTCCATCATTTCGGCGGTCCTGATGACCTGCGGGTTAACGAGACCGGTGATCAGCACGGCCTGATTCTTCACAAAGGCGAGCACATCACTCATCATATCGCAGGCGAATGCACAGCGGATCTCTGTATCCTCCCCGCAGTCACAGAATACTTTTGCATCGACAAGACGTGCGATTTCAGAGACTTTCATACCAGTTTACGACCTCCGTTTTCTATTGTTGATATTGCCGCGTTTCCAGGTTGTAGCAGGTTTTTGCTAGAACGGCCAGGAGACACGGTATGTTGTTTTACAAGTCATTGAAGTTTAAATATTATAACATACAACTTTGCCGCGTTACAACATTTACATGAAATTCCATTCATTATTACCAATAGAATCGGCGTAATGCGTGTGCTATACTTACATTATACTATTTCGCGCCGGAATAATCCGGCAGCTTATACTGACCAGGGGTGATCATAATGATGCCGGAACTGTCCCTGAACGTGCTGGATATCGCAGAGAATTCCGTGCGTGCCGGCGCGACCCTGACGGAGATACGGGTGATAGTGGACACGGCCTCCGACAGGCTGACGATAACCGTTTCCGACAACGGCTGTGGTATGAGCCAGGAGCAGATCGAACATGTGACGGATCCCTTCTTTACGACCAGAACGACGCGCAAGGTCGGATTGGGCGTGCCGTTTTTCAAGATGGCCGCCGAGATAACAGGCGGCGAGTTCAGTATTAAGAGCAAACTGGGCGAGGGGACTACGACGTCGGCCGTCTTCGGCCTTTCGAATATCGACCGCATGCCGCTGGGCGACATGGCCGGGACGATGTCTTCGCTTATTGGGATGAACCCGGATATTGATTTCATATACTCGTACGAACGGGACGGGACGGGATTCGAGCTCGACACGCGGGAGTTCCGTGAGATACTCGGAGACGATGTGAGCCTGTCCGATCCCGGGGTCATGACTTATATAAAAAGCTATATCGACGAAAACACGGAGGAGTGCGGGGGCACAGTTTAAGGCCGTATTAACTGTGTATTGCGTACAAATGCGGTCAATAGAGAAAAATATCGGCGAATGTGTTCAGTTTTCTCTTTTAAAAGCAGAAAAGTGATGGTATAATTAATTGATAATCCGCACACTTGCGGCAAATGACGTAATATACGGACTTTTAAGTGCCGTTATTAGCAGCATCCTTTCATCGCGCAATTATTTACTTGTGAGAATAATTGAAATAAGGGAGGTTTTTTACGTGGCAAAAAAGAAAACTGTTGTGCCGTTTCGCGGAACGGCAGAACAGGAGGCAAAGCTTCGCGAGCTGATCGCTGCCCATAAGGACATGCGCGGCGCTCTTATGCCGGTACTTCAGCAGGCGCAGGACATCTACGGCTATCTTCCCATCGAGGTCCAGAAGATAATAGCCGAAGGACTGGGGGTCCCCCTGGAACAGGTCTACGGGGTCGTAACGTTCTACGCTCAGTTCTCTCTGAACCCGAAGGGCAAGTATTCCATAGCGGTATGCATGGGCACGGCCTGCTACGTCAAGGGCGCTGCGGCCGTTCTTGAGCGCATCGAGCAGAAGCTCGGCGTCGAGCCGGGCGGCGTAACTCCGGACGGCAAGTTCTCTCTTGAAGAGACCCGCTGCCTCGGCTGCTGTGCGCTTGCTCCTGTCATGACGGTAAACGGTGAAGTTTACGGCCGTCTCGTTCCGGACGACGTCGACAGGATACTCGACAATCTCAAAGATGACAACGACTGAAGTGTCGCTTGTCCGGTTTAATCATTTGGAGGTGTTTTCATTATGAAATCTCTTGCGGAACTTGCGGCACTCAGAGAAAAGGCGAAAGCGGAAGTGAACCTCCGCAACAACGGTGAGGACAAGACCCGTGTGGTAGTCGGTATGGCAACGTGCGGTATCGCGGCCGGCGCCCGTCCTGTTCTTGCGGCTTTTATCGAGGAGGCCAACAAGAGGCAGCTGAAGAACGTCATGATTACTCAGACCGGCTGCATCGGCATCTGCAAGCTTGAGCCCGTGGTCGAAGTATATGTGCCCGGTCAGGAAAAGGTCACATATGTAAAGATGACCGCCGAGAAGGCGGCCAAAGTAGTAACCGACCATCTCATCAACGGTCAGGTCGTTACCGAGTATACGATCGGAACGGAACAGTAAGGAGGACGGCATTAAATGAACATAGTAAGAGCGCATATCCTGGTATGCCGCGGTACTGGCTGCTCATCGTCTCACTCCGAAGAAATATTCAAAAGGTTTGAAGAAGAGCTCAAGGCTCAGGGCATGGCCGATGAGGTCAAAATGATCCAGACGGGCTGCTTCGGCCTTTGTGAGCTTGGACCGATAGTCGTCGTGTACCCCGAGGGTGCAATGTACACGCGCGTCACGCCCGACGATGTCAAAGAGATAGTATCCGAGCATATAGTCAAGGGAAGGATCGTGCAGCGTCTTCTCCACACCGAGAAGGATTCGGCAGAAGTCGTCGCAGACCTCTCAAAAACGAAATTCTACGAGAAACAGACCCGCGTTGCTCTTCGCAACTGCGGCGTTATCAACCCCGAGAACATCGACGAGTACATAGCCGTCGACGGTTACGAGGCCCTCGGCCGCGTCCTTACCCAGATGACGCCGGAAGAGGTCATCGACATCATCACCAAGTCCGGCCTCCGCGGACGCGGCGGCGCAGGATTCCCGACCGGTCTCAAGTGGAAGTTCGCATCCGCTCCGGCGCCTGTAAAGTACGTCTGCTGCAACGCCGACGAAGGCGACCCGGGCGCATTCATGGACCGTTCC
>JAFZSD010000075.1 GCA_017619535.1 Oscillospiraceae bacterium
CCTGTGCTCATAGGCGAACCGGGCGTCGGCAAGACGGCCATAGCCGAAGGCCTCGCCCAGAAGGTCGTGGCCGGGGACGTCCCGGACATGATCCGGAACAAGCGCATAGTGTCCCTGGACCTCACCGGCATGGTGGCCGGCACAAAGTACAGGGGCGACTTCGAGGAGCGCATCAAGGCAGCCATAGACGAGGCCACCAAGGCGGGAGACATCATCCTGTTCATAGATGAGCTCCATACGCTGATCGGAGCCGGCGCGGCAGAGGGCGCGACGGACGCCGCCAACATCATAAAGCCGATGCTGGGCAGAGGAGAGATCCAGGTCATCGGCGCCACGACGCTGAACGAGTACAGAAAATACATCGAGAAGGACGCGGCTCTGGAACGCAGATTCCAGCCCGTGACGGTCAGCGAACCGACACAGGAGGAATCGGTCCAGATCCTCACCGGCCTCCGCGACAGGTACGAGGCGCACCACGGTCTCAAGATCACCGACGAGGCGATCGAGGCGGCGGTGAAGCTGTCGACCAGGTATATAAACGACCGTTATCTGCCCGACAAGGCGATCGACCTCATAGACGAGGCCGCGTCAAGAGTCAGGATGGAGAACCTCAAGACCCCGCCCGACGTCCGGGAGCTCGAGATGCAGAAGGCGTCGGTCTCCAAGGAGAAGGAGTCTGCCATCCAGAACCAGGACTTCGAGCGCGCGGCCAGCCTGCGCGACAAAGAGAAGGAACTGGAGGAGACTCTGGCGAACGCCCGCAGATGCTGGGAGATGGCGGGCAAGGCAGGCAGATCCTCCGTCGGCCCCGACGACGTTGCCGCCGTAGTGGCCGGCTGGACCGGCATACCGGTCACCAGCATAACCGAGGACGAGAGCGAGCGTCTTCTCCGCATGGAGGAGACGCTGCATAAGAGAGTCGTCGGACAGGACGAGGCCGTAAAAGCCGTGGCCAAGGCGATACGCCGCGGACGAGTGGGACTCAAGGATCCGAAGCGCCCGATAGGTTCGTTCCTGTTCATGGGACCCACCGGCGTCGGCAAGACCGAGCTTTGCAAAGCGCTGGCCGAGGCGATGTTCGGCGACGAGAACGCCATGCTCCGCATAGACATGTCCGAATACATGGAGAAGCACACGGTGGCCAAGCTCATCGGTTCGCCTCCGGGCTACGTCGGATACGACGAGGGCGGACAGCTCACCGAGAAGGTCCGCAGAAAGCCCTACTCGGTGGTGCTCTTCGACGAGATCGAAAAGGCCCACGAGGACGTGTTCAACATCATGCTACAGATCATGGACGACGGTGTGCTGACCGACTCCCAGGGCAGACACGTGGACTTCAAGAACACCATCATAGTCATGACGTCCAACGTCGGCGCACGCAACCTCGTCGAGAACAGGGCGAAGCTCGGCTTCTCGGCTGAGGCGGGAGAAGATGAAGTCGCAGACCCCGAAAAGATCAAGGAAGCCGTGATGGGCGACCTCAAGAGGACCTTCAAGCCGGAGTTCCTCAACAGGATCGACGATATAATCATCTTCAACCAGCTCACCAAGACCGAGATAAAAGAGATCTGCGCCAAGATGCTTGAGACCGTCGGTGCCCGCATGAAGGCGATGGACATCGACCTCACGGCGGACGACAAGGCCGTGGAACTCCTGGCGGACGCCGGATTCGACCCCGTCTACGGCGCACGTCCTCTGAGACGCGCCATCCAGAGCAAGGTCGAGGATCTCGCCGCCGAGCAGATGCTGGAAGGCGGGATCAAGAAGGGCGACAGCGTTACGGTTACCGTCGAGGACGGAAAGATAGTGATCAGAAAGACCGGCGCGGAGCAGCCCGGAAACGGAGAAAAACAGGAAGAGCAGGAGAGCGACCCGGCGGAAGAGCCGGAGAAGGACGGACCTGCCGAATAAGAGAAAAGGCCCGCCGTGAGCGGCGGCGCAGTATGAGCCGGAGACAGGGCGTTACGCCCCGCCTCCGGCTGTTTTCATATGTCTTCACCGGAAAGGACCCTCTGCCGCGATACCATGATGAAAAGGCATAACGGGCGGCGGGCAAATCGTTGTTTTTTTGCGTCGGGTAAAATAGAATATATACAGAAAAACAGGCATATGATCCACTAATCCAAAGGAAAGGATGATCGCCCTCCGGGCGACGGTGAAGAGCCATGAAATACGAGCACCTTTTCCAGCCAATCAAACTCGCGGGAGTAGTCTTCAAGAACCGTATCTTCGCTTCCCCCACAGGCCTGAGATACACGTTCATAAACGGCACTCTCATGCCGACAGCGCCCCAGTACTACGGAAGGAAGGCCATGGGCGGAGCGGCGGCCGTCGCCGTAGGCGAATGCATCGTCGATTCCCTCTACGCCAAGACCACGGAGTACAAGATCGAGATGGACAATCCGGCCGCGGTGCACGGCCTCTCGCTCCTGACGGATTCGGTGAACAGATACGGCGCGGTGTGCGTCGCTGAGCTGTCCCACGGCGGCGCCGGAGCCAACCGTTATCCCGGCGCGCCCGATGTCATCTACGGCCCCGTCGACTACACCTATTTCGACGGCCGCCAGGTCAAGGAGATGCCCGAGGAGATCATCGAACGCACCATACAGAAGTACGGCGAAGCGGCCCTCATGGCCAAGAAGTGCGGCTTCGGTATGGTCAACGTCCACGCTGGCCACGGCTGGATGATGCACCAGTTCCTGAACCCCAAGCTCAACACCAGAAAGGACAAGTGGGGCGGTGCGCCGATAGAGAACCGCGCCCGCATCACCGTCGAATGCCTGAAGTCCATCAGGAAGGCCGTGGGACCGAAGTTCCCGATCGAGGTCCGCATCAGCGGCAGCGAGTGCTATGAAGGCGGATACGACATCGAAGAGGGCATCGCCTTCGCGAAGCAGATCGAGGACTACTGCGATCTCATCCACGTCTCCGTCGGCAGCCACGAGGTGGAATCCCTCTTCCCGATAACCCACCCGAGCATCTTCCTGGACGAGGGCTGCAACGTCAAATACGCAGCCGAGGTCAAAAAGCACGTGAAGACGCCCGTCGCGGCGATCGGCGCTCTGTGCGATCCTGAGCTCCTCGAGGACATCATCGCTTCCGGCAAGGCCGACGTGGTCGAGATGGCCCGCGCGCTCATCGCCGACCCCGATCTCCCGATAAAGGCCCAGACCGGCAGGGAGGACGAGATAAACAAGTGCATGCGCTGCCTGACCTGCTTCTCCGACCTCGTGAGGAACGGCCACTTCTCCTGCGCCTGCAATCCGGAGATAGGCCGCGAGGAGGAGGCTCTCTTCTTCCCGAAGCCCGCGCAGCTGAAGAAAGTCCTCGTGGTAGGCGGCGGCATCGGCGGCATGGAGGCCGCGATAACCGCGGCCCAGCGCGGGCATAAGGTCACCCTCTGCGAGAAGTCGTCCGAACTGGGCGGCACCCTCAACTGCGAGCGCAACGTGCCCTTCAAGTTCAGGCTGGACGACTACATCGAGCGCCAGAAGAGGACGATAGAGAAGCTCGGCGTCGACGTTCGCCTCAATACGGAGGTCACTCCGGAGAACGCCGCCTCCTTCGGGGCTGACGCAATAATCGCGGCCCTGGGCGCCGTTACGTAAAGCCCCCGATCCCGGGCATCGACGGGGAGAACGTCATATCCGCGGAGAACGCGTACACCGAGCCCGACCGAATCGGAAAGAAGGCGGTCATCCTCGGCGCCGGCCTCGTGGGCGTGGAGCTGGCCGTCTACCTCGCCATGCTCGGACGCGACGTGAAGATAGTCGAGATGATGGACGCCATAAACGACGGCGGAAACTTCCAGCACATGAAGGGCGTAAAGGTCCAGCTGGACAAGTACAAGATAGATATAAGCCTGTCGACCCGCGCAGCCGAGATAACGGCGGAGGGCGTCAAGTGCGTGAAGGACGGCTCCGAAGTGTTCTTCCCGGCGGACACCGTCATCTACGCGGTGGGCCAGAGGGCTCTTCAGGACGAGGCCATGGCGCTCTACGGTGCGGCGCCCGAGTTCTATCAGCTCGGCGACTGCACGGCTCCCAGCAATATTAAGAACGCCGTTGCCACCGCGTACGTCACGGCAAGGAACATAGGCAGGATCTGACCTTAAAACGAAGGGCGTGCCGCGCAGCAGGCGGCACGCCCTTTTATACTGTTTTTTCGTGTTTCAGACGCCTTTTATTGATTCGATGAGCTCTTTTGTGACAGTCGAAAGGCCGTTTTTCCGCCAGTGGATCAGCATCTTCTGCTGTGCGCCGTCCGCTGGTTCGATGGGGAACAGCTTTATCTCTGAGGGGAAGTGGCAGTTCTGATCGCTCCCTCCGATGGAAAAACCGCGGCCGTTCTTTATGGCGATCTCCCGGGCGAAAGGACTGGGGAGATACTCGATGTTCTGCGGTACGAAACCGTTCTTTCTGCAGATGTTCAGTTTCCATTCCTCGGAATAGCTCGATTCCGGCGTCATGACAAGCAGCATGGTCTCGCCGTTCAGGCCTGAGAGATCCAGTTTGCCGCCTTTCATGAGCGGATGCGACTTGCTGATGGCCAGTTTCGGGAAAAGAGCGCGGAAAGGCTTTGATTCGGTGCTCTTCGGGAAGCTGAACCCGATATCGTACGAGACGGCGCAGTCGACGCTGCCGCACAGAAGAGCTTCCTTGAGCTCCTTGTACTCGAACAGGTCGAGTTTTATGAGGACATCCGGATGTGATTCCTCGAAAGGCTTTATCTGCGAGCGGAGCTCCGTCACAAGTTCGTCGGAGTGATAGCAGCCGACGCGCAGCACGTTCTCCGGCGTGTTGTACATCGCGTGGATGTTCTGGAGCGTGTTGCCGAGCTTGTCAAAGAGCGGGCGGAACTCAGAGTACAGAAATTCGCCGTCCGCGGTCAGTTCGACGCCCTTGTTGCTGCGTATGAAGAGCTGTGTGTTCAGCGATTTTTCGAGCCTCTGGATCCAGCGGCTCACGGCCGACTGATTTATGAACAGATCCCGGGCCGCCCCTGAAAGGCTCAGCTGTTCCGCGACCGCGAGAAAGATCTCTATCTGCTGTAGCGTGATATCCTGCATGACGGGTCTCCTTTGCCTTGTTGTGCCTGGATATGATATCATGAATGGGACGGAATGACAATCCGGATATACAACAACCAGTTTAAGATAAATGAATGGAGGAACAGGATATGTGTGAGAATCCCGCCTGTGCGGATTATGAGAAGAGAGTTTCCAGAACGGTGGAATGCGACGTCGTGGTGGTCGGCGCCGGCCCTTCGGGCATAACGGCCTGCCTTCAGGCGGCTGAGCTCGGCCTTATGACGGTCATCATCGAGACGACCGGCAGGTTCGGCGGCAACGGCACCGAGGTCGAAGGCATCTTCGCCGTCGGCAGCAAAATGCAGAAGGAACTGGGGATAGACGTCACCTTCCGCGAGGTGATAGAGAGCGAGTGCAAGATGTTCAATTACCACATCAACGCGCTCGCCTGGCAGGATCTCGTCAGGAACTCGGCGGGGAATATAGACTGGCTCCTCAGCCACGGCGTAGGCCTTTCCGGCGTCGTCGACGAGTGCAAGGGCGACGGAGAGGTACCCGTCTTCCACTGGTTCAAGCGCCGCCAGCCCGACAACCGGGGAGACGGATCCCAGCTGACCCGGCCTCTCCTCGAGGACGCTGTGAAACTCGGTGCGCAGGCGATTCCGAACACCCGCGGAATGGAGCTCATAATGAAAGACGGCAAAGTTGCCGGACTCTACGCAGTTAACACGGAAACGGACGAGGTGACGCGCTTTGACTGCAAAGCCGTCATCCTGGCCACCGGCGGTTTCTCCGACAGCGAGGAGATGATGGCGGAGCGCGGCTTCGACACGAAACACCTTTTCCACCGCGGATACCCGGGCCACTACGGCGACGGCGTGCGCATGGCTGCGTCCGCCGGCGCGGAAGATGTTTCCCGCGTTCGTACTTACCTGATAAAGCTCCATATAGATCCTCTGTTCTTCTACAGCCAGACGATCATGTACATCCACCAGAAGGGCCTCACCCTCTGGGTCAACGGCAACGGCGAGCGCTACGCAAATGAACTCTGCGGCGAACACGTCGCGGCTTTCTTCACGAACGCCAAGATGTCCCAGGAGAAGACTTTCTCCGTGTTCGACACGGCGTTCATCGAGCGCAACCGCGTCAACGCCCCCGACATAGACAAGGATCTGGAGGACCTTCTGAACGGCGACGGCAACAATGTTTTCAGGGCCGATACTATAGAGGAACTGGCGGAGAAGGTCGGCATGGATCCCACAATACTTTCCGCGAACGTGGCCCGCTACAACGAACTCTGCGCGAAAGGCTGCGACGACGATTTCGCCAAACCCGCGGATCACATGATCCCGATCGACAAGGCCCCGTTCTACATCGTGCGCCAGGATATGGCCGTATGGACGTCCATAGGCGGCGTGCGCACGAACCGGAAGTTCGAAGCGGTAAAGCCTGACGGAAAGCCCGTTCCCGGCCTTTACGCCGTGGGCGTCGAAGGCTGTGAACTCTACCGCGACGGCTATACGATGAACATGCCCGGTTCCTGCAACGGAAACAGCGTTAACTCCGGCCGTACGGCCGCGAAGAGCGCCTTTGCCTATATAAAAGGCGAATAAGGTTTTCCAATATAACATCTAAAGCAAGGGCATATAAGCGCCCCCTTCCGATTTTACGGACGGGGGCGCTGCTGTTTCTTTAGGTAGTCCGATGTACGGCGACCCCGCGAAGAAGACGGTGATATACACGGGCCTGAAGGATATTGATACACTATTTAGAAAACTGTTTTTGTATACATTGCATTAATGGTTACAAAATAGATTAGAAGGAATAGCCAATGAATCAGAGAGTGGCGCAAAGCGTCACCATGAGGGGAGAGGTTGAGGCATACTTATTTTCTGGGTTTGCTTCTGCTAATCAAAGCAGAGGAGACAAATGCTGTTAGAGGGATTGCGAGGACCATGCCGATACTTGCAGATATGCCGGAAATAGTTTCCAATGAAATGAAAGCGGTTGAAAACATATGGTAAAAGGTAAGTTCACGCGCATATAGAAAAATCATTAGTGTAAACTCACTGCCGAGGAAAGCCAAAATCAGTGTGTTGGTCATCGTCCCCACCAGATCCCGGCCAATGTTCATTCCGGCTTTGAAAAGCTTATCTCTTGTGAGAAAAGGATTAGCAGCATGTACTTCTTCCAAAGACGACGAGATGCTCATTGCCACGTCCATGATTGCACCTAGTGCACTGATGATAATGCCAGCTACAAGCAGTCCTCGAATCTTGATTACAGAACCCGCGTATTTCAACTGAATCAACGGCTCAGAATCCTCCAACCGGAGGCCATCTATCTTTGCAATCCGCTGTACGATCATCGCGAAAACCATTGCCAAAAGCATTCCGGAGACGGTTCCCATAAAGGCGCTTATGGTTTTTCTGTGGATGCCGCCTAGGATGGTAAAACTCACAAGTGCGATATACGCGCAGGTGATAAATGTGGTCAGGATTGTCGGGGCCCCTTTCAGCAGCAGTGGGATCAGGATTACAAACAAGCAAACAAAGGTAAGAATCAGACCGACCATGGATCTGAGTCCTGTCATACGTCCGACGATAAGGACGACGAGGAAGAACAGCAGCAGAAAGACTGTAAGGATCGGAATTCTGTTGACCTCATATACGGAGGCATAGGTCGTGCCGTCAGCATGTGTTTTGATTGTGAGAGTGACGCCGTCGCCCACCTCTACCGGAACGCCGTAATATGCACCGAAATAATTGTATGCCGTCATAGATTCGCCTTTATACTGGCCGCTTTTGATGATGACGGTCAGATCCTGACTGCCCACATAAGCATAGTCTGCAACTTCGTCGATGGAGATATCCGCATTTTGAATCTCCACGACTTTTGCCTTCTCGAATTCCACTATCTCATCGCCATATGGATTAAAGATCTCATTTTCACCGTGGAAAATGTCTTCGGAGTGGATCCAGAGGATTGCGACGACAAAAACTACAAATGAAATCGCCAGAATGATGATGGTATATTTGTCGTTATGCATCTTTTTCAGCCAGGAAGACAAGCTGCCGCACGGCATGGCCTTTGCCTGGTTTTTTCCGTTATTTTTCATTTTCACCCTCCAGAACTACATGTAAAAAGTATAGCAATGCCGTTTTTTATTGTCAATTATCCATCGTTTTCGCAAAATGAAAACGCTCAAGAATTGATGATATGGCAGAGTGGTCAAAATCTGGAATCGATTAACAATTTAGAGTTGACATGCTAGGTGGTATGATTTAATATTACTCTGTTATACTGTATAAACTTTTACAGAATCGCGCAGGATAAACCCAAATCAATTTCAGGGGGATATGCACAATGAAGAAACGGTTATTCTCACTGCTGATCGCACTTGTCATGCTGATAAGTCTTCTTCCGATGTCGGCGCTCGCCGCAGACTCTGAAACGGACAAAGCGCTGACTGACAGCGAGGCAGAGGCGGGAGCCGAAAACGGCGACAACGCCATTGCGGCCGTTGCCGACACCTACGTCTATACTTATGGCCTTTTAGATGGCTGCGATTACATTTTGGCGTATGACAACGGAGATGGCTACGATGTTCTTGCAAACATCGACGGCGCGCTCACCGTAAAAACGCTACCGGAGCTGACGGGAGACTTTGTGGACGAGAATATGCTCTGGACGGTGTCGGGCAAAAATGACTACGCCATAGAGAACGGCGGAATGCATCTGACGGCGGAGAGCGGCAGCATTGCCCTGACCGGCAAGCATGTCGACGTATGGTATTACGATGCCCTAAACGGATATCTTTACTACACGACGCCGAGTGAGACCTATCTGCTTACATTCGCATCCGGCATCGCTTTTGCATATGAAGGCGATTACTATGCAGCGGACGGCCGGGCGGTGTTTTACGCGGCCGAAGGCGAGGAAATAGAGTTCCAGCCCTCCGCGGCTGCAGCGGATAGTTATGCTGAGAGTCCTGTGAAGAGCGACCGCAGCGTAGGCACCACAACCATTTTGGCGTTTTCTTCGGACGTGCATAATATGGACAACAACACGTCTGCAAACAGACTCGGAAAGTGGATCAGCAAAGTGGAGCAGATCCATGGCGGAAATATTGACGCCATGGCTTTCGGCGGAGACATGGCAAGTGCCTCTGCCAGTGCGTCCAACTTCTGGGTGTATACACAGGCTGATATGGATGCAGTTGCTGCCAAAGGGGTTACAGGTATCTATACAACCGGCAACCATGAATACAGTCCTGGACGGTTTAGCAGCACTTCAAATGATACAACAGCGCTTTATAAGATTAATACTGAAGCTCAAGTAGGAAACAATTACCGCATCTACTGCCTCGGTTCCGAGAGCAGTTCTTCGAGTTATTCAAATCAGGTAAACAGTCTTCAGTCCTATCTGAACAGCGTTGGAAATGATAAACCGATCTTCATAATCACCCATTTTCCCCTGCATTATTATAATTCCTATAGAACGACCAGCGGCGCATCGGATATTATCGATGTGCTGAACAATGCTGTCACAAATAACGGTCAGAAGATCGCTTTCCTCTGGGGTCACAACCATACTGAAGCGCCCGGAGAAACGCATTATGATGAGATTTTTGCGCCTGGTTCTGAAATCCAATTCGCATCCAGTTCCAGCAATAAGAAAACGATTCAATTCTACTATGCTGCGGCTGGCTGCATGAGCGACAGCGAATACGGCACCGGCAGCGCTGCTGTCAAGGGCAAGGGCCTTGTAGTAACGATTAACAGCAAAAACCAGCTTTCATTTACATACTATGATGAGAGCGGCAACAACGTTACCGAGGGCGGCACGTATACTGAGCAGGATCCGGTCGCTATTACCGGTTTGTCCATTGATGAGGCAACAGAAGAAGTGGGCGGAGAACTAGTACCTGTCGAACTCTCTGTCGAAACAGGTCGTTCCCTTCAGTTGCATGTTACGCTGGAGCCTTTGGAGGCAACGGACAGAACGGTGAACTGGAGCAGCAGCAACACGGCTGTTGCTACAGTTAGCGCGGACGGTAAAGTGAAGGGCATATCAGAAGGCACCGCTACCATCACGGTCACTGCCGGTGCTGCAAGGAACACCAGAGACATCGTTTCTGCCAGTGTGGATATTACTGTTACTCAGCGCACAACGGAGGAGCAGTACTTTATCATCATGATTGATGACTATGCGCTAACCAGTAATACGTCTTCTGAAATGTTGCAAAACTCAAGCGGTTATAAATACTACGGCCTACAGACTGCGTCATATGATTCCAGTAAACCTGCGCCTTATGCAATATTATGGACTCTGGAAGAAGTCGACGGCGTAGAAAACGGCTATTACATCAAGAGTTATAATGGTGATTACCTGAGCGCGACCTATGTAAGAAATAGCACTGGTAATGGATATACTGGAACACTTACCGTGGGTAATATTCAGGATATTTGGATTGTGACCGGAGGCCTGGAGGCTTGGCAAGGAAATGGCAGTTACCTGCAGAGTACCAATGCAAGTGATAATCCGAGGCCCGCGGATATTTATCTTACTTACAGGGCAAGTAACAATAGTATAGATTTCTTTACTGTCGGTTCTTCCAGCAACTACAAGACCAGCAAACTGATTGAACCGGAAGAGATTCAACAGCCTGTTGCGGTGGAGGGTATTACTCTCGATCCGACTTCACTTGAGGTCCCGGTCAACCGATCCTCCACGATTACGGCAACTGTCCTTCCAGAAAATGCGGATGACAAGAATGTCACCTGGACCAGCAGTGACGAATCGATTGCTACGGTCGACGCGAACGGCCGTGTTAGAGGCGTAGCGGAGGGCACGGCTGTTATCACAGCGACTACCAACGATGGTGGATATACCGCAACTTGCACAGTAACGGTCACACCGAGCAGCAGCCCTGGAACCGGTTATATAATTACCATAGGCGATTACGCTTTGTCTGATATCGACTCACCTGACACGTTGGTTAACAGCGGACGTTATTACTATACTGGTCTTCTTGGTATAGAGTATGACGGAAGCAACGAGGCAACAGAAAGCATCCTCTGGCTCATCGAGCCGACCAATGGCGGCTATTATATCATGAGTCAGGACGGCCGCTATCTGAACGCTACATATACAGCAAATGATGAAGGTGGAAATAATGGTGTCCTGAAACTGGATGATACGCCAGATGTCTGGACTTTCGAGGGGACGCTTGAGGATTGGGTCTTGTCTGGTAGCACGCTGCATAGCGCAAATGCAAACAAGTACCTGACGCATGAGGAGGGTTCCACTTCAGCGCCGGTGAATCTCTTTACTGTAAGATCGACCGGCGAGAGCAGTTCCATGATCGACCCGGACAATCCGGCAGAGGAGCGCTTTATTGAGACGAATGCGCTCACTAATAACAGAGATTACATCATAGGTGTCAATGCCGGCGGTAACAGCGTTTACGCTATAGATAATGCTAGCGGTTCGGGCAATACCACCAGTACTACGCTTACAGTAGTTCCAAGCAGCGGAGACGAGGCTGCATATATTGTTACAGATAAAACTAGTGTTGTCTGGAGGTTTACTTCCAATAACAATCATTTGGCTAATAGTGGAAGTTACCTAACAAGAGGTGGCAGTAATAATAATTATGTACCGTATGCCGGCACCAGTGGTAGTGCGGTAACATATAATCAAAATAACAAAAGGCTTTCCATCTCTTATAGAGTTAATGGGCGGTACACTACTTATTATCTCACAAATAGCAACGGTACCTTTGGCCTTAATATAAATGCGAACAACGCGGCACAGGTTCGCTTGTTCGAGAAGACGACAGTCTTTAATTTTAAATACGTTGTCCAATTCGTCAACAACGGCGTCAATCTCTATTCTGCAAAGTATGCAGAAGACGAGATTCCCGTCTATGTTGGCGCTACTCCGACGAGAGCTGATTCTGAACTGTATACTTATGAATTCATCGGCTGGTCGTCTGATGGCGGTGAGACTGTCTATGGGCCGGAAGATACTCTTCCGGCTGTGACTGGGCCCACTACTTATGCTGCGCAGTTCCGTGGTACACCGAAGCCACAGGAGTACACGATCACTTACGAACTTGACGGCGGCGCTCTGCCGGAAGGCCAGAGCAATCCGGAGAGCTATACCAACACTTCTGATCCTATAACGCTTATCAACCCGACCAAGGAAGGTTATGCCTTCGCAGGCTGGACGGGAACGGGACTTGACGAAGCAACCGAAATCGTTACCATTCCCACCGGCTCCACCGGCGACAGGTCCTATACGGCCACCTGGACGATCAACGAGTACACGATCACGTGGAAGGTCGAAGGACAGGAAGACGTAACCGAGACCTA